>JAAENI010000673.1 GCA_024224595.1 Hyphomicrobiales bacterium | reverse complement strand
TCATAAGCAAATTCATCTATCCTGCAATTTACCAGTCTTGTTGCTGCTATTGCCGTTGCCGAATTGGCCAGTTGATGTTCTCCTCGAAGATTGGGCATGGGTAAATCAAGTAACCCGTTCACATCCTGATAGATAAACCGGCCGGCCTCTTCGTAATAATCAAAATCCTGCCCGGCAATCATCATCGGGCAGTTCTTTTCAATTGCAATATTTTCCAATACCTCGCGCGCCTCATCCGGTTGGTTACCAATAATCACCGGGCATCCCGGTTTGATAATTCCGGCTTTTTCAAAAGCAATTTCACCAACCGTATTGCCCAGATGGGCCTGGTGATCGAGCGAAATCGTTGTGATAATTGAAACCAGTGGCTTGTCGATGACATTGGTTCCGTCAAAACGTCCCCCCAATCCCACTTCAACAATTGCATAATCAGCCGGTTGCTCACTAAACAGGACAAACATCGTCGCAGCAAGCAACTCGAACACGGTAATCCGGTCGCCATCATTGGCATCAGCAACCCTACCCAGAGCCTCGGCCAGCATATCATCACTTACCAGTCTGCTTTTTGCCACACCCTCATTTTTGTCATGACCAATTCTGTAGCGTTCATGGTAGTCAACCAGATGGGGAGAAGTATGAGCATGAACCGAATAGTTCCCGGCCTCCAATATTGCCCGCAAACCGGCAATAACTGATCCCTTGCCATTGGTACCGGCGACGTGAAATACGGGCGGTAGATATTTTTGGGGATTTCCCAGTTTTGCCAGCAATTCGCTAATTCGCCCCAGAGACAGGTCATAACCTTTGGGATGGAATTGCGACAAGTGTTCAATCAGCGCATCGGTTTTCATGGGATCTGCAAACAAGGGAATGTGTAAATAAAATCACCGGATCAAACATCCAGTCAATATTGAAATTGTTAGGCAACCTGCTCGAATCCTGTTCTCATTCGGCAGTAGACACTTCAACTATCTCGTCATCGACCGAATTATTTTCATCTGCTTCATCAACTTCCTCAACCGGTGGCAATGCCAGCCTCACCAGCGTCTTTTTCAGCAATATGGAAATCAGGTTGGAGCTATTGGCTTTAAGTTCGTGACGCGTAACAACCATATCAACCATTCCATGCTCCAGAAGATATTCAGCACGCTGAAATCCTTCCGGCAGTTTTTCCCGGATGGTTTGTTCAATCACCCTTGGGCCGGCAAATCCGATTAATGCACCCGGTTCTGCAATATGGACATC
>JAAENI010000672.1 GCA_024224595.1 Hyphomicrobiales bacterium | reverse complement strand
TAGATTCTAAGCACTCCCGGTGCTTCACTGCATATTGCTCATACTCAGAACCTTCGGGCATTGGTACAAAATCTTCGCACTTCCAACAATATATGTTTTTCATTTTTTAGGTATAACGTAAGCGTTCAAACCGAGACGTACTTGACATGCTACTGATCGACTAATCTGTTTCCTCAATTTCATTGAACGGTCGCAGAATATGCGGGGATATTCTCCACTGCCTGCCATCATCGGTCACCACATTCACTGTTTTGCGATTGAATTTGGTCAGAGTTCCTACTTGATACCCGCGCTGCCCAGCATCGAAACAAACCTTGTCTCCCAGGTTGTGCGCCATCATGCTCTGATGTGCTCGCATGTTGTCCATCAACTTCAGGCGTTCATGGATACGCTCCTGCAGCATTTCAAGTTCAGCCATACTCAAACCATCAAGATCAATCATCTGTATGCCCCACGTCTGACCTTAACGGCGCATTTGCAAAGTGTTCTTTCCAGAGTCGTGGTGTCAATTCTTCTACTTTTTTTGCCGGGTGTACGCTGACGCGTTGCAGCACATCGACCAGATAAGTGTAGGGATCAATGCCCTGCAAACGGCAACTGGTGATCAAACTCTGTATGATCCCAACGTGATGTGCGCCTACTTCCGTCCAGCAGAACATCCAGTTCTTTCGGCCAAGGGGGATACCGCGCAAGTTGCGCTCAACATGATTGGTATCCATCGGTACATCCGGGTCCGTTAGATATACCCGCATTTGTGCTTGATGGTTGGCCGCATACTTCAGGGCTTTCGACAGCGGGTTACTGTTTACCAGATCAATGCGCTGTTGTTGTTCGCGGCACCAGGCAAAGAACCCGTCAACCAGGGGCGTGCTGTGTTTTTCCCGGTAAGCGCGTTTCTTATCCGGTGCAAATTTCTTCG
>JAAENI010000671.1 GCA_024224595.1 Hyphomicrobiales bacterium | reverse complement strand
CCTCAAGGGTTTGCCCATGGTTTCCAGACCATCAGCGATGATGTCGAAATGCTTTATTTTCACAGTTCCACCTATGCACCAGATCATGAAGATGGAATTCATCCTCAGGATAAGGGCCTCGCGGTGGACTGGCCACTGGATATTACCGAACTTTCTGACCGCGACCAAAAGCTTGGTTCGGTCGACCAATTTGTGAGCATGAACCATTGAAGTGCAGACATTGTAACACACCGCTTGTCCATGATTTTGTTAATCTGGGCAGCGCTCCACCCTCAAATGCATATTTGAGCGAGGACATGCTTTCCAGACCTGAGGTGTGGTATCCTCTACGGGTAAAATACTGTGGTAATTGCTGGCTTGTGCAAACTGAGGATTTTGCCGAGCGGGAGACTTTTTTCAGCGAAGACTATGCCTATTTCAGTTCGATGTCAGCCTCGTGGCTGGATCATGCTGAGCAATATGCACGTGTTATGACTGACAGGTTTGCTATCAACAGTGAATCGATGGTTGTTGAGATTGCATCCAACGATGGATATTTGTTGAAAAATTTTCAGGCCAATGATGTTCCGTGTCTGGGCGTTGAGCCCACACTTGCCTGCGCTCAGGCAGCAAAAGATATCGGTATTGAAACTGTCATAGAGTTCTTCGGCGTTGAACTGGCACAAAAACTGATTGCATTAGGTCATCGCGCTGATCTGATGGCAGCAAATAATGTTCTAGCCCATGTTCCTGACATCAACGATTTTGTTGCAGGTTTTCGTGAATTGTTAAAAGAGCAGGGCGTTGCCACCTTCGAGTTTCCGCATTTCCTCAATCTTGTGCAGCAAAACCAGTTT
>JAAENI010000670.1 GCA_024224595.1 Hyphomicrobiales bacterium | reverse complement strand
CCGGCAAATCGACTATTTTTCTTTTGTCGTGTGGCCATAATTTTGTCCCCGAACACAAACACAAATCGGCAGGCTGCAATAACTGATTTATCGCATGACTGATGTAAACAAACCGTTTATCCTGTCAGAGTCTGTTCAAACACAAATAATGATCAAATCGACATTCAGGTACAGGTAAATCATGAAACCTTCCCGCAATATCACCGCTCTGGTAGAAATCATGGCTGCACTTCGAACACCTGTTACAGGCTGCCCTTGGGACCTCGAACAGGACTTTGCCTCGATATCGCCCTACACCATAGAAGAAGCCTATGAAGTAGCTGATGCGATCGAGCGCCAGGACTGGGATGATCTGCGCGACGAATTGGGAGATTTGCTGCTGCAACCCATTTACCATGCGCAAATGGCGAAAGAAGCCGGGCTATTTGATTTTGCCGATGTAATTGAGGCCATTTCAACAAAAATGATCCGCAGGCACCCGCATGTATTTGGCGATGATGATGCACGAAATGCCGGCATGGCAAAAGGCGCATGGGAAAAAATCAAGGCAAGGGAAAAAGCTGACAAATCAGGCGGTAATAAAAATGGCGATAGACCGAGTATTCTGGATGACATTCCTTCCAATTTTCCTGCTCTGCAAACCGCTGTCAAACTGCAAAAAAAAGCCGCAAGAGTTGGTTTTGACTGGGATGACCCCAGCCTTGTCATTGAGAAATTGCAGGAAGAAACCACCGAATTGAAGCAGGCAGTTACCCGATCAGACCGCAATCAAATCGAGAACGAAATTGGTGATCTGCTTTTCACAATTGCCAATATTGCCCGCCATTTTGATGTCGAACCCGATCACGCCCTTAGGCGTTCGAACCAGAAATTTCGACACCGCTTTTCCTATATGGAAAACAGGATTATCAACTCGGGGAAATCTCTTGAAGAAACAAAACTGCATCAAATGGAATTGCTATGGCAGGAAGCCAAAACGAACGAGAGCAGCTAACAGCCTGTTCATGAAACCACAACAGGGTTTGATTGAAACTGGATTATAAACCCGGCATATCTCAAGTAACCGGAAAATCCCATGCGCTCATTTGACGAACTGTTTGAAATAACTGCCAATCGCAAAGGAGGACCGGACGCACTTGAAAAACTGCTGCACACATCTCCCCCTGTTGACTTGAAAAGCATCACAAATGATCGCTGGCTGTCGACAATGGCAAAATGCGTTTTTCAGGCAGGCTTCAACTGGAAGGTCGTCGACAGCATGTGGCCAGGATTCGAGAAGGCATTCAATAACTTTGATATCGGCTATTGCGCGATGTTGCATGATGATGATTTTGACAGGCTGGTGTGCGACAAAAGTATTGTGCGCCATGGCACCAAAATCAGATCTGTTCAGCAAAATGCGATGTTCGTCGCAAGTCTAGCCAAACAACACGGCAGCGCGGGTAATTTTTTTGCGTCCTGGCCTTGTGAGGACTTCATTGGTTTGCTTGGTGTGCTGAAAAAAAACGGCTCGCGCCTCGGTGGCAATACCGGGCAGTATTTTCTGCGTTTCATGGGTGTCGACGGCTTCATATTATCCAGGGATGTGGTCGCCAGACTGATTGCAGAAGATATCATCGACAAAGCACCAACATCGCAAAAGGCACTGACCCAGGTCCAAAATGCCTTCAACATCCTCAGCCAGCAATCGGGTCGTTCTCTTACCCATATCAGCCGTGTTTTGGCAATGAGTTTGTAACATGTCGTAAATTGGCACTGGCACCCGCAGATTTTGTTATGCGTCTAAGAGTCTGTTATTAATCACGATTGAGACAAATATTCTTAGCATGTATATTATGTATTTTATGCTGCTGTTGTTCAAGATCGTAATAAGGGGTTTCACGCTGCAAATTGGAATGGGCGGTTACAATAGCCAATGATTTTGAATATCCACGGCTGAAAACGCAAACGCGCCGCGTCGAGTAGGATCATTCAAGATTAAAACACCAAAGTATACAATGTTGCTAATTGCACAACCCAACCGAGTGATTCAAAAAGATAAAGGAAAACAAAATGAAATCAAAACAAGATATTTTTGTAGAAGACATAGGCGGTGGTGTTGCTAAATTGATCCTCAACAGATCACCGGTCAATGCACTAACACCTTTGTATCTGAAAAGAGTGGCTGAAGTTCTGGATCAGCTTAAGGGTGATGCTAATGTAAAAGCTGTCGTGATTTCCAGTTCCCTCAATGTGTTTTCAGCCGGACTCGATCTGAAGGAAGCACAAAACTACGGACCAGCAGAACAACAGGCAATTGTTGAGGGATTAAATTTTACATTCACCAAACTCTACGATTTTCCCAAGCCAACTGTTGCAGCGGTTAACGGTGCGGCAATAGCAGGTGGATTGTTTTTTGTTCTTGCAAGTGACTATCGTGTTGGTGGAAAGAGAGCAAAATTTGGACTGGCGGAAGTCAGGGTTGGGGTCGAATTCCCGGTTGGTCCACTTGAGATTGCTCGCGATACATTGTCAGCGGCGTTTATGCGTCGGCTTATGCTGGGTGGGAAACCTGTCGGAGCTGAAACAGCGTTGGCAGCAGGGATTGTGGATTCTATAGAGGACGATGCAGAAGTCGAAAACAGTGCTCTGATCATTGCACGTGATTATGCAACTATTCCACCGATTGCATTTACATCAATCAAGCGTCAGATACGAGGACCAGCGATCAAACGCATCAATAAGGCAGTAAGAGGTGTTGCTACTTCTGCAGAGGATCACTGGTTCACTGAGGAAACCAAATCCGCTATGGCGGCGATGATCAATCAATAGTTTCATTAATCAGCTCAGCAGAAGCTGAAATTGGAATAAACTGTGTGTGGTTGATTTTCATATATTGCGGGGAAACTGATGTTTTTGCACCTATTCAAATTCCAGTTCAGTAAATACCTGTTGCGCATTACGTTTTGCCAAATTTTCAAATTGTTCCAGATAGGAGAATTTGGACTGATCAACGTTAACCGATCCTATAATCTCACCACCTGCATCCATATACGTCCGCATTGTTTCACGCAGGTTCACAAGATAATCCAAGGTATCAGCCTTCGCCTTTTCCATGTTGGTCGCATGACCATGCCCCGGAACCACGTGGGTGACTTCCAACTTCGCCATCGCATTGAAAACCTCAATCCATTCACCGGAATGAGATTGAGACCCGATACCAAGGATTCGTTCAACATACACAATATCACCCGTTAACACCGTCATTTTCTCAGGTACCCAAATGAAACTGTCACCCGGTGTATGTGCCTGTCCTGCATGTGTGATTTCGAAGGCTAATCCGCCAAGCTTGAAACTGTAGTTTTCGTTAAAAACAGTATCTGCATAAACAGGCTCCGTACCATCAAGCTCCTTGCCAATCAGGTTGTCAAGCACAGACATCTGCAGTGAACCGCGATCTTTGTGATCTTCTACAGCCGCTTCTGACGCAATGATTTTAGCCCCCTGTGTTTTCCAATAACCATTTCCCAGCCAGCGATGATCCTGACCACCCGAATTAATTACAATTTTTACCGGCTTATCGGTAATTTTTGCAATTTCCTCATGGATACGTTGTGCACCTTTCCAACTGCCGCCCGGATCAACCAAGACAACGCCATCACCGGTAACAATCACTCCATGGGTCGAATTGTTGGCAAGGTTCGTAGGGGAGCGTTGGTTTTTTTCACCCACCAGAGCATAGATACCTTCGGTAACTTTTTGGACTTCGAAAGCGTTGGCAGGAAACACTGACAAAAGGGATGCCAGAACGATGGTAATAATTCTCATGGGGGCTCCCAATCTTGGTGGAAATCGATTGCAGGTTGTCATTGGCATCCATTGTGCTTGCGCCACATTTCCGCGTTATGGCCTTCTGGGATATTGGCGCAAGGGTCGAGGTTTGAATACCCCCGCAGCTCGTTATATTTCCTAATCTGATCTTCTGATAAGATATCAGGAGTTTTCAAATGGGTGGCTAAATGAGTAAACCTCAATTCCATCCGAGCTTTTGCAATTTTTATCAGCGAAGAGCGCAGGGCTTCATTAGTGACGGAGCCGTTGCGGAATAATATTTCAAGTTCCTGTTCGAGAGCAATCAGACGTTCCCCCTGTATAACTGCCTGTTTTTTCATTTGTATGTAGATTTCGTCAATTATTGATACCTGATCATCTGTGAGAGGGATTTTATCCTTCATTTCCAACAAGTGGGCCGGTCCCGGCACACCATTCAGTTCAGCAGCCTTTGCAAGACCCCATCCCTCACCTTTTTGCAGATCCGCGATATCGTTTGCCGATAGGCTCTTGATCGACCGCTTCTCTTGACCGGCATAATTTGATGCGTGATCGCCTGAAGTTTCAGTGGCGCTCATCGGATTCGACATTGCCAATGATAAACCCACTGCTGTTATGAGGCTAAATATGGCGCGCATGGATATCTCCTTGTTCCAGACTGCGATAATTTCGCATCTCGTGCAAATTAACTGATATGATAATAATCATGTTGCCAGAGTTTTTATATATTCCTCACGGAAAAATGAAGCTCCGAACCATTACGAATTTAACACTTTGCTGTTCGCACGTGGCAACAATGTGAAATCGTCTTCATATTGGAAAACGGCGAAGTAAAGCCTTCGCGATCACTGGCGAACGGAAAAGAGTTGGTGCTACACCGCACCAAAGCCCCCAGCATTGCAGCGGAGGCGTCGATTTACTCCGCAACCTATCATTGTGATGCTGTTTGCATGTCACGATGCGTTGTTAGAAAACTGCCAATTTATCAGTTTTCGAGTCTGATTGTAGAGAATAAAAAGTTGTCTTCGATCTGGTAAGCGCACTTGGCGCACAGCCTTCAATCGGCTCGATATCGGAGTGAGATTCTGACAATGAAAAAAGTCAGTGAACGCCTAGATGCATGGCTTGACTGGTACAGCGGTGAATTACCTCACAAAGGTGAATGGAAGGAAGTCGCAGCAGAAATTGGGGTATCACCAGAGGCACTTTATCGGGAGTTAGCCTCGCGCAAACTCTAAACCTTCACATCGAATGACTGGATTGGCCAAAAACATAGGTCATAACGATTTTTGCTTAGTCAAATCCTGACAGGCATTCAATGACTTAAAAAGGCTAAAATCAGATAATCCCAATAAACCTAATTCTTAGTGTCCTCTACATTTGTCCGACTGGAGGATAAAGCGCGCAATGTTGAACCCGGATATAATATCGATCCAACCCAGAATATTTTGCTGTTCACAATCAGGACAATGGAAGATCCCGTCTAGTCGCGCCAAATCTCCAGCGGATTATCCATTGTGCAGGTATATCCAATGCGGCACGAATTGCGATCACGTGTGCGTACATATGCTCTTTTTGCATAATCACCAGATGGACAGAAAGCTACATTTACCACATAGCGATCGTAAGTATGTCTACCGGTGCTGAGCAGAATTGAGCGGTGAGAACGTACCAAAGACTTCACCTGGGAACAGGAAAGATTTACGGTGTTTGGCCTGGCGTCTGCAACGGCAAATCCAGCCAACAAAATTGCACACGACACAAGCAATTTCTGTATGAGATTTGTAGTTTTGATAATTCCCATTGGTTTCTATTCCTTATTCGACTCTGGACGGCCGGTCTTTATTGTACCACATACCCGATCCTGTATTCAACTTCACCAGAATGAAATGGTGCCAGGCTAAATCATGTTTTCTGAGTTTCGCTGTATATGTAGTCATTGTTGAACGAAATTCAAATCCAGATATCAACAAACTATGTCTAAGAGTCTGCTCAAGAATACACAACAGGGTTTGACGGGCCATATTTTGGTGCTTATTGGGACAAATCAAGTTTGAAGGCAACCAGCCTGCGGCACACTTATATCGCTAATTGGTACAGACAACTGGTATGGGGCTGCCTTCCAGGATTCGATCAAGACTTCTCAAACGCCGCAAAAGCATCCGCATAATCGGGATGCCAGCGCGATAATGGAGGTCGATTTTCAAGAATGTCACCCAGTGCCCATTTTACCCGTTTTAGATCGCGCTCATTGGAAACATCGTTGTCTGGGCAAAGAATGTAAAAATCGCCTGCGGACATTCGTTCAATGAAATAGTCGACGGCTTCTTCACTGGTCCATGCCGCAGCTGGCTTGCTGGGAATGAAGCGCTCGATCATTCCGGTATAGGTGAAACCCGGCACAAAGAGATGCGTTGAAATTGGTGCTTGCGCTTCACGCAAATCATGTGCCAACATTTCGGTTGCGATTTTGACACCGGCCTTGCTGACATTGTAGCCGGGATTTCCAGGCGGCGTAGTAATTCCCTGTTTGGAACCTGTATTCACTACAACCGCTGGACGATTTTCCTCGATCATGCGTGGTAAAAAGGCATGGATGCCGTTAATCACGCCAAAAAGATTAACCTCGATAAGCTTTCGCCAGTTATCCGAATTATCCCAACTGCTGGTTGGCAGGCCAATACCGGCATTGTTCATCAGAACAGCAATTTCACCGGTAGCAAAGGATTGATCTGCAAGAGCATCGACTGCGCTAGCGTCACTGACATCTGTCGGAACAGCCAAAACCGTTGCGTCTTTGCTTGCGGTATCTCGCACTTTCGTGAATGCGGCGTCCAGAGCCTCGCCGGGCAGATCAACGAGCACAACGCCAAAACCATCACGTGCAAATTGCAACGCGGCTACCATCCCAACACCGCTCGCGGCACCCGTTACGACGGCAATGCCGCCTCGTTTTTTAGCTTCATGATACATATTTACCTCTTCCCGATGCCGCTATCTCATTGCGTCATCTATTGTTTCATATTACGGATGATTGTTTCGTTACCCCGCACCATGCGATCATCCAGCAGGCTCCAGCTTCAACTCTGGCAGCTCAATACAATTCTAGAAGTTCCATCCTTAACCTGTCCAGCCCCAAGGGCCGGGTTTCCTTTTTTTACAGTTTCCCCCAACATCAGCAATGCGGACCTTTTACCATTTTTATTTTGGATTATTGTTCACCTCGCGACAGACCATTCACCGTCACTTTGTGCCCAATGCAGTCGTTGGTGTTTTGAAATTCTTGTTTGTTTATTATGATCAGGCTAGCACTTGAGCGGAACAGTAAGCGTAAGCCTGTTGAGCGGTTCTTCGCCTGCTGTATCCAGACATGTTAATTTTCCAGGACCATCGTACCAGTAATAATTGGGATTGGTGACATCAGCGTGTATATCGCTCGCCAATGACTTCCTGACGGCAAGGTGCAAATGCGGAATAAAAATGCACGGAAAACTCTGCATATCTTCCTCAACGGCGGCTATCTTTTCACCACGGCTGACAATCTGGCCCACTTGTACCTGGATATTACCTACGTGCCGATACTCTACAAATAGGGGATTTCCATCAACTTGAAGGGGACCCTCCACCACAACGGCACTTCCAGCACACTGGTTTCGTCTGATCAAAGCAACACGGCCGCTTGCTGCCGCGAGAACGTCTGCACCAGCAATGACACCACGCCTGCGCTGGAAATCAATCCCGTGGTGATAATCCGGAACATTTAACCTTTTCTTCAACTTGTCACTCAATGGATAGGGAATTCCGTAGTCCTTTAGTATCCAAATATCTGCACCTATGGGAACGATTGCCGCCACACCTATATCGGGCGGGGGAGTTGTCTTGCGGGAAGATGTCTGACTAAATGCTGCAACCATATGGGTGGAAAATACTATAGCAAATACAACTCTAAATGCTTTCCTCAAGATGTTCATCGATATCTTCCTCTTAGCGATTTTGGTCAGGATGCATGTTGTCCGTTGCGGTGGCCTAACCAACCGGCAATGTTTGGGTCATTATTGACGAGTTGCCTCCTTCCACCTTAGTCCAACAGTGACATAAGGTGAATTGGTAAAAAGGACCTGGAACTGCCGATGAGAAATAACGAAAACACAGTCTGAGGCAGGCATTTCTGTGCCACAGGAGTAGGTCGGTTGAGCGTTTTTCAGATAGACTGTTGATTAAAGCGTTTTGCTAATTTCAAAACGTTATCGGTCACTCACAACAGCACAAAATGACAGCAGTTGCGATACTGACGCAAGGCACTTCAGGGTGGAATAATTTTAAACTGGTTTATTATCAGGCAACGGTTTCATCTCCAGCATGTTGATTATTCTAAAGTCTTTCACTATCCATACCTTTTAGCTCACTGACCAGATCGGGATTGGCACGCAATTTCAAACGTACCGTGCCGTTTTCCTCGTCCTGGCGCGCCAGCACTCTGGTATTTTTGTAAATCCAGTCGAGATTGCCCATTGAATTAACATCCAGTGTAATCTCCAGCACATTATCGCGACTTGAAATTCTGTTTTCAATTTCACCCAATAGTGTGTCCACACCATCTCCCGTCACCGATGATATGAGTACGGGTTCACGTTGTCCGCCCTGCCCGGTTCGCAAACGATTGATTGTATCGCGTTGTTCTTCACTTAATAAATCGATTTTGTTCCAGGCTTCTAGAATACGCCGATTGTCACCACAGTTTATACCCAGCTGTTCCATCACGCCATAAACATCTCTCGATTGAACATTGGTGTCAGGATCAGAAATATCCCTGACATGAACAATCAGGTCAGCCTCAATCACTTCTTCCAGGGTGGCGCGGAAGGCTGCAATCAGATGGGTTGGGAGATTTGAGACAAAACCAACGGTATCAGAAAGGATGACTTTCGTTCCATCGGGCAGGTCCAGTTGACGCAATGTCGGGTCAAGCGTCGCAAACAACAAGTCCTTGGCAAATACCCTGGCACCGGTAACTTTGTTGAACAACGTAGATTTACCGGCATTGGTATAACCAACCAGGGCCACAACCGGATAGGGAACTTTCTGACGTTTTGACCGGTGCAGGGTACGGGTACGCTGAATTTTCTCCAGTTGTTTTTCTAACCGGTTGATCCGTTCAGAAATCATTCTGCGGTCCGCCTCAATCTGGGTTTCCCCGGGTCCGCCAACAAATCCCAATGCACCACGCTGTCGTTCCAGGTGGGTCCAGCTGCGCACCAGCCGGCCTTTCTGGT
>JAAENI010000669.1 GCA_024224595.1 Hyphomicrobiales bacterium | reverse complement strand
TATATAAACAGATAAATAAATATGAAAGGATGATCGATGAAACTATTACTAAATCACAAGGTTCTGTACATCAAACCTTCAAGGTTTCCAAAACCTTGAAGGTTTTCGAATCAAAATTAAGCAACTGTCGAAAATGTCAACTGCCCGGGTGACGGCGCTGCATCTGCATCAAGCGCCTCAAGAATAAAGGCAATCTGCCGGTCAATGGCCCTGAATCCTTTCCAACTGAATCCCCTGGACTGCTGCCTCAGGGAGACTACATCCAGGGCAGCCAGTTCCATAGCTTTGAAGCGTATGGGCATCATGGGATGGGTGCGTATCCAGCTATGGGAATCATCTATCTCCCGAATATGCTTCTCCAGGTCATCGTACTGCTTGCGGAATGAGCGCAAAACCCGGTTTTCATCAATGTCTGACAAACCGCTTGATGTCCTGAACAAAGCTGTTACCGCAGAAGTCAGTTTGCCGGTGCATAACAGCCCCACGCGATCTGCTGAAACCTCTGAAGCGCGTGACCACCGGAAAAGCAGGCTTGCCATCTCTGCGCTGACCCCGTCATTGTCAGTGAGGATATCATGAACAGGGAACTGGGAATGTTTGAAAACCACATGCCCCAGCTCATGGCCCAATACAAAGCGCAGTTCATCAATAGCAAAATCATTCAGCAATGCAGAATTTATAAGCACATCAAATTTTCTGCCAAGGGCAAATACACTTGCATTGTATTCTTTGCTCTGCCGGACAAACAAATCCCCGGCATAGTTGCCTTCAAGCACGCTCAGGCAATCCTGATAAACCTTGTGTACATCAGGCAGCAGGTCCTCAGTCACGCGAACAGCATCCCCAAGCAGATCACGTTTTCTTGCCTCAAGCAGGTTCTGTGCTTCATAGTAACCTCTGAGGGGAACTGCCCCGAACTTTGCTGAGAAGGTCTTAAGCAGATCGCTTTCATAGCTGAATCTCAGGGATTCAATATCTGTTTGCCCAAACACGATTCTCCGATCTAAACAAACTGGGTGAGCGCAGGTTTGTCGCCTTGTGTTTTGTTAACATTGATTAGTTGCGGGGTTGGGCCCGTGTTATCTATCCGTGCTATAACGCACCAGCTTCCCGGGCTGCGTTCAATAAGCGGCACTTCTATCTCGCGCCCTCCCCCGCGAACGGTTACAACGCCGTCAAAGCTGGCAAAGTCAGCATTTGGCTTGCTAAAGATATTGGCTGCAATCAGGGCATGATTGATTTGATCAAGTTTGGTAAAATACATATTTTCTTCATTATTGCCTGCTTTATCACCTACCCCGGCGTCATGGTCAAGATATATCCACGGGGAACTTGTCTTGGAACCGCGCGTTAAAAAATAAATCCGGCCTTGGCCTGACCCCCCGAGTATCCGGCCAAGAAGTCCTTTTGAAGGCGGTGCCCCGGTTTTCAGCCGGTAAAAACAGTGGAAATCAAGATCAACAGCAGCTTTCCATCTGAGGATTGCATGGAAGTCATTGCCGGATATATTTGTTTTTTCTCCTTTTTGCTTTAAAACAACTTTGGATGCGAGTTTTATTGCCGAAGCCCCGGGAATGGCAGATTTGAAGTCTTCAAAACTCATCACGTCACTGTCGTTAACAAGCGAAGTGCCCATAAATCCGCCCTTGAACTTGCACAGCACTGCAACTGATCCGGTCTGGGATGAATCCAGCGCAACTGTGTGACTTTCCCCTTTGTCAGTTATTACTTCCACCCTGGCATCATAATCAGCAAAAACCCTGTTTGAACCAGAGGATGCATCTGTAAAATTGAGCGCTGCAATGAACAGTTCCTCATAATCATCAAGCTTGGCGATCCGAAGTTCTTCACGGTTATCCCCGGCAGCAGCACCCATGCCTGCATCGCCTGAAAGCTGTATGAACGGGAACTGGTTAAGGTCCCCGGGACTTCCGCCGGTGTAATTGTCAGAGTAAATCCCGCCGGTTCGACCGTCTTTTGTTTTGTAAAAGGCCATAAGATCCAGGTCAACGCCTGATGTCCAGACCAAAGACACTTGCAGTTGTTTGAAAGCGCCGAGCGTTGCGTCAGAGCCTTTTTGCTTGAGTTCCATACTGTTTCCTTTTTTGCCGGGGTTAATAATTCGAAAACCTTCAAGGTTTTGAAAACCTTGAAGGTTTATGTGCGACTTATGTCATGGGTACTTCTATTCAGTGATAATATCCATCAGATCCTGGAGCTTGTTAAGGCCCTTCAAGGTTCCTGCCTTGCTTGTATTGACAAGTTTGGCCCCGATAGCACCGGAATTGTCAATAGTCGCAATAAGGGCGATATTGCCCATATCACCGGTATCCAGGGTCACATCATGGCTTGTGCCTGTGTCGTCCATGAGACTCAGCATAACATCGCTGTCGCTGAACCGGCCTGCTGCGCCATCTTTGACTTTTCCGTAATCCCAGCACATCATCCAGACATATTTCATGTCATCAAGCTTGGTGATACGCATGGTTTCTTCATTGTCGCCGCCTTTATCTCCCACGCCTTCGTCACCGCTTAACTGCATAAATGGAAAAGCATTCAGATCACCCTGTTCTCCGAAGTAAACAAGTCCCTGCTTGCCTTCCTGGGTTTCATAAGCCGCAGCTAAATCAAAATCGGCTGCTGTTGACCATTTCATGGTGATCATCAATTGTTTAAATCCGCCGACATTGGCTTCTTCGCCTTTTTGTTTGAGTTCCATAAGTTACCTCCTAATTTTATTGTTGCTGGTTACCAGTTGCCAGCTGCCAGACATTACACGTTATGACCAGCAGTCATGGTTGCTGCATGAAAAACGTTTTATTCGTTGATAATGTCTATAAGCTGCTGGAGTTTTTTCAAACCTTTCAAAGTTCCGGCCTTGCTGCTGTTGACAAGTTTGGCCCCGACAGGGCTGGCATTGTCAATTGTTGCAATAAGGGCCACATTGCCCATGTCACCGGTATCCAAGGTTACGTTGTGTGAAGTGCCTTTATCATCCATTACATTAAGAGAAACATCACTCTCATTAAAACGCGCAGGGGCCCCGTCCTGGACTTTGCCATAGTCCCAGCACAGTATCCATACATACTTCATATCATCAAGCTTTGTAATACGCATGGTTTCTTCATTGTCGCCGCCTGTGTCACCCACACCCTCGTCTCCGCTCAGTTGCATGAAAGGGAAAGTATTCAAATCGCCCAGTTCGCCAAAATAAACAAGCCCCTGTTTTGCATCTTTGGTTTCATAGG
>JAAENI010000668.1 GCA_024224595.1 Hyphomicrobiales bacterium | reverse complement strand
TGTCCGAGAATAGAGAGCCTACTCGGCAATTGCTCCCGGCATTGCTCTACCTCCCACATCCGTGTGGTCGTGCGGAAAAGCCATTTTGGCCCATTTTTCTGCTCATTCTCGTTAAATATGAGTAACTATTCGCCTCAAATGACCAATAAAATGGACTCAAAACGGCTTCTACCCCAGGGCACCTTCTCTTGATGCTGCGCATCAATTCACCTTGCCCTCGCTACGATCGATCAAATCCGACAGGCTCCTAGCGGGTCTAATCCCTGAAATTCTTGTATTGCAGTGGTGTTTTCACATCAGCACCTTTCAACAGGGCAATCACTGCCTGCAAATCATCCCGCTTCTTACCGGTAATTCGTAACTGTTCACCCTGGATGGCCGCCTGAACCCTGGTCTTGCTTTGTTTGATCATTTTGACCAGATTTTTTGCAATTGGGGTTTCAATGCCCTCAATGACCTTGATGGACTGTGTTGCTGTTCTGGCCTGGATTACGGGCTCACCCTTTTCAAGGCAGGCAATTTCAATTCCACGCCTGACCAGTTTATTGCAGAGCATGTCGTACATTTGTTGTAGCTGGAAATCAGATTCAGTGTTCATGCTGATTAACTGGTCGGATAGTTCAAAACTGGAACCGCTACCCTTGAAGTCAAAGCGGGTTGTGACCTCGCGGTTGGCCTGGTCAACACCATTTT
>JAAENI010000667.1 GCA_024224595.1 Hyphomicrobiales bacterium | reverse complement strand
GGCATGAGCCAAATAACCAGGCGCACGGCCAAAGGAATGGGCAAACGTAACAACGGCACGTCCAAACGGTGACGAATACAAACGCGCAGTAAAGTAAAAATCCGTAGCACAGCTTTCATGATGATGGTTAAGGCTTCATACCAAAATGCAGGGCCACAATGCCGCCAGTCATGTTATGGAAACGGCAATTTACCAACCCAGCCTGTTCCATCATTCCCTTAAGGGTTTCTTGATCTGGATGCATACGAATCGATTCTGCCAAATAGCGATAACTTTCCTCATCATCCGCAACCAGTTTGCCAATTTTTGGCAGGATATTGAACGAATAGGTATCATAGGCCTTAGTCAACAAGGGGTTGTCCGTCTTCGAGAACTCCAGCACCAACAAGCGCCCACCGGGCTTCAAGACCCGTGCCATAGATTCCAGAGCAGCTTGCTTGTCCGTTACATTACGCAAACCAAAAGCAATGGTAATGCAATCAAAGGTCTGGTCTGGAAAAGGCAAACACTCTGCATTGGCCTGGACATAATTAACGTTACCGACAATACCCTTGTCAATGAGTCGGTCACGACCCACCTTAATCATGGAGTCATTGATATCAGCCAAAACCACCTGCCCTTCTGGGCCGACGATTTCACTGAACTTCATTGTCAAATCACCCGTGCCGCCAGCAAGGTCAAGCACTTTGTTACCCGTGCGAACACCGCTCATTTCGATGGTTTGGCGCTTCCACAAGCGATGAATGCCCATAGACATCAGATCAT
>JAAENI010000666.1 GCA_024224595.1 Hyphomicrobiales bacterium | reverse complement strand
CAATTGCGCTCATAGGGCCCAAGATTCAACCCGTATTTTTCTTGACGTAAATAATAAGAAACATCCACATCTCGCAGCAATGGCAGTTTACCATCACCATTTTTGCTCCATTCCTCCAGTTCAGGAATTTCATCGGTTAACAGATATTGATGGCTCATCGTCATCATAGGGACTTCACGCCCAAACATCCGCCCGACTTCCTGTGCCCGGTATCCAGCGGCATTGATGACAATTTCACAACGAATTTCGCCTTTTTCCGTTCCGATTACCCATTCACCATTTTCGCGGCGGGCGCCGATTACCGGACAAAAGCGAATAATTTTGGCGCCCAGATCCCGGGCGCCTTTGGCAAAAGCCTGGGTTAATTGAGCCGGATCAATGTCACCATCATAGGGATCATATAAGCCTCCAGCAAGGTCATGGGTTTCCAGGAACGGATATCGGTTTTTCAGGTCATCAACAGAGCAGATTTCAATATCAATTCCCTGATAGCGTCCCATACCTTTCGCTCGCTCAAATTCCTGCATTCTTTCTTTTGTGTGAGCCAGACGAATTGAGCCGGTGACATGATAATTCATCGGATAGTCAACGGTTTCCCCAAGCTGGCGATACAATTCAGCCGAATAACGCTGCATGTTCATCATTGACCAGGACGATGAAAAAGTTGGAACATTGCCGGCCGCATGCCACGTCGAGCCAGATGTTAATTCATTTTTTTCTAATAACAGGCAGTCGCTCCATCCAGCTTTTGCCAGATGATAAAGTACAGAGGCCCCGACGACGCCACCACCTATGATTACAACTCTTGCTGCGGATGGAATTTCTGCCATATTTAATTCTCCAATACTTTAATAAACCGGTGGGGTAATAACCCAGATCACGACGGCAGCTTTATCACTCCGGTTCCTCCACCGCATGCGTACTGCTGCGAATCTGAAACTGTCACCGGGGTTCAATTTAAACCAGCTTCCATCAATTTCGATATCGAGAAATCCTGAAACCAAATACCCGGCTTCTTCGGTATCCCGGATAATCACTTCCTCCCGAGAAGCGCCGGCGGCAAATTCACTGCGGATAATTTCAAAACTTCCGCCGAGATCCGGCGACAATAATTCTTCCATCAGATCTGCATTTTCACCACCCAGCTTTCTTCGATTGCCTGAGCGCACTATATATCCACGTTCTTCAGGATTGCCCTCAGTCTGGTCAAAAAACAGGCTTATCGGCACCTCAAACAATGCTGCTATATTACGCAGATCAGAGATCGAGGGTTCCGACAGACCGCGCTCTAATTGGGAGATAAATCCAACAGAGCGATCAAGTTGATCGGCTAGTTGTTGAAGGGTAATTGAACGGGATTTTCGTAGTGCCCTGATGTCTTTGCCGATGCAATTGTTTTCACCAACACTATTTATCTCAGCAATTGCTTCCAGCATACCAATTTGGTATTTTTCGTCCAGATTAATCACTGGCTTAATTGTCATCAGCTTACCAAAAATGATTAGTTTGCCATCGGGCAAGTTTGAATTTTCATGCAATATCATTTCCATGAAAAAATCAATCGCTTTTTCATGGAAATTGAATTTGGGTGGATTTTGAATGTCTCAATGATTGCTTTTACATAATTGATGATCTGCCAGTGACTGAATTACATCACATTGACCCACGCATCCGGTATCAGAAATTGTTGAAATCCGTTTCAGCACTTTTTCAAGGCGCTTTAGTTTGGCGAATCGCTTCCACACCGAGTGCAGGTGTTTTTGAGCAATTTGATGGGCTTCATCGCATGGCATATCAGGTTGACTGCTCAATACTACGAGGTCTCGAGTATTTTCTATTGATAGCCCTAATTTCCGCCCATGACGTATGAACGACAAGCGTTCTAGCAGTCTGTCGGACTTGAGCAATTATTGAGAACAGGACTGGAATTGAGGTCGATATTTCGATCATTTGAGGCGAATATCGGGAATATTTAACGAAAATGAATGAAAAATCGGACCAATATCCAGTTTTGTTAACAGTGATTGTGCAAGTCCGACAGACTGCTAGTCCGGACCTGGAGTATCTTCTCTGATTGCCCGAAGATCACTCAGGTGTATTGATCAGTCCCATTTGTTCGTAATATCGAATAGTTGGTATTTTTATACCGGTAAGTCTTGATAATGCTCCAATGGAGTACACAACAATTTCTCTTGAACCTCTAGTTACTAGAGGGTTTATAAACGATAAAATCAGTAATTAAAGTAGCAATGGAGTTTAGTATGTCAGGTCTCCATCACCGCGTTAACCCTGGATCAGGCTATGCCCGCGTGTTCTGGGCTGTCTTCGTTAGTCTAGCGCTGACCCTCGCGCAGATAATTGGCGGACTATTGTCCGGGAGTCTGGCACTAATTGCTGATGCTATTCACAATTTGTCTGATGCTGTATCACTGATAATAGCATTTCTAGCCCGAAAAATTGCCAGAAAACCGGCAAATGAAACGATGACATTTGGTTATGGGCGAGCAGAAATTGTTGCTGCACTGGTAAATTATGCAACGTTGATCATCATCGGTATATATCTGGTTTATGAAGCTATCCTTCGATTTTCCAACCCACAGGCTATCGACGGCTGGATGGTAGTTTATATTGCCGGGTTCGCACTAATGGTAGATGTTGTAACAGCGTTACTAACCTATCACTTTCAAAACAAAGTATGAACATGCGTGCCGCATTCTTTCACAATGTTGCAGATGCATTAGGGTCTATCGGTGTCATCATTGCCGGATTTGCAATTGTTGTCTACGACTGGCGACTGGTTGACCCGATCGTGACATTACTGATCGCGGGATATATTCTTTGGCTATCATTTTCAGAAATCGGGGCAGTGATACACATCCTGATACTCGGCAGCCCACCTGAACTTGATACTCTCAAACTGATCAACAGAATAAAGCCAATTGAAGGCATTGCCGATATGCATCACGTTCATTTGTGGCAGATGCAGGAGGATGAAAATGCAGTTGATGCCCATATGGTTATTGCTGAAGGTCATTGGAATAATGCCGACGCAATAAAATTTCAGGCAAAAGAACTGCTCGATAGGGAGTTCGCGATTTCTCATTCAACGCTTGAAATTGAATGCTCAAATCATGCCTGCGATACGCCGATGGTTATCGGTCATGGAGAAAAGGCATGAAAGTTACCGCACCAGCAATATAGTTTCTTTGGTGCCGCCCGCCTCTTGGTAACCCAGTTGCTTCATCATCTCGACGAGATCCTCTCGCCACAATTTCCTGTGCTCGATCTCCAGCAAAACTGCTTTGGGAAATAATCCGACTGAGGCTGTCTTGAAGAAAGGGATCAAGGCCTGATCTTCATAACCTTTTATATCAATTTTGACCAGATCAACGGCCTCAACCTGCTCTTCATTCAGTAGATTTTCGAGATTGCGACCATTCACTGTAATCTTGTCTCCCGCCTTGCCAACAGCATCCATCAATACTGATGAGCGGTCAACATTTTCACCCACATCAGGTCAGAAATCGATATTGCCATCATTTGTGCTGATAGCGACACGATGCAATTTTACATTGCTGCAATGGTTGATTTTCAAATTGTAGGAAAGTTTTCTTGCTGTAATTGGGTGAGGTTCGACGGCAATCACTTTGCCGTGTTCACCTAATGCTTTACTCGCGAAAATGCTGTAGAGGCCAATATCTGCCCCGATATCAACAAATACAGCGCCAGATTCAAGACAGGGCCGAATGAGATTCATCGCACTTGCCTCGGGCAGTTTATTTTGCATAGCAATAATGCGTTCACCAGAATTTGCGAGTGGATAGATGCGAAGTTGCATATCAGCCACTGTTCTGTCGAACGGGCCAGGAAGACGTCTACCAATTGTTTTCCATAACGCTTTTCCGGGGAGTTTGAAATGTGCATGCCAACCACAGAGCTTCCAGACAAAACGATCCGCAATACTGCCAGCATATCGGCCAAAAGGAGTCACTTCGTCAGGATTAATTCCCTGCTGGGTGCTCTGTGTTGCATTATTGGAATACAAAAATTTTCGCCAAATCTAACAGATCTTCCAAACGTGGCTTTAAAGTTTTGCCAGCAATCGACCCGTTGGATAGGAATCGGCAGGCAGTCCAAGTTTTTGTTGCATGACTTTCACTGCCGCCCGGGTTTTCTTACCGGGAATGCCATCAATCTTGCCGACATCAAATCCACGTTTAACAAGTTTTTGCTGCAATTGCTTGATTTCGCCATGTTTTAGGGGAACGATCTTGCTGCCCCGCTGAACCTTCTTTGCTCCGGCAAGTCGGGTTGCGAAATAGGCGGCGGTAGTTGAATAAACCAGACTCTGGTTCCATTCCAAAAACATATCGAAATTATGGTAGGCCAAAAATGCGGGCCCCTTGTGGCCCATAGGCAATAACAGGGAGGCTTTGAGACCGTCCGATGGAATGGCCGATCCATTGATGAACTTGACGCCGCGTTTTTTCCATTGAGAACGGGGAAGTTTGATTGCCAGATCAGCATCCGCCCAGTTCATAATTTTTGGAACCTTTACTTCCTGTAACCATGGTTGATTTCGAGCCCAGCCAAAACTTTTTAGCAGACTGGCAGATGAAGCCAGTGCATCAGCTTTGCTTGTCAGTAAGTTACGTTTTCCATTGCCATCAAAATCAACTGCAAAAGTATTATATTCCGTGGGCAGGAATTGAGTCTGGCCAAGTTCCCCCGCCCATGCTCCAACCATTTCCGATGCCTTAAGATCGCCCCGATCAACCAAGCGTAAAGCATCCATTAATTGAGGGCGAAACTTCTCCGGGCGACGGCAATCATAAGCCAGAGTTGATAACGACTTCAGAGTAGAATCTTTGCCAATATTTGCACCGAAGTCGGTTTCCAATCCCCAGAATGCAGATATCACAGCACCAGGGACGCCAAACTGTTTTTCAATACGGGAAAATGTGGATTTAAGTTTTTTGAGATTTTTGCGCCCGCTATCAAGTCGATATTGCGCGACCATGCGATCAGAAAACTGCAGAAAACTTTGTGAAAAAACGCCCTGCTGGCGATCTTTTTTGATAACGGACTTATCATAAGCAAATTGTTTCGAAGTTGAGGCAATGGTTCGTGCAGATATTCCGGCACTTCGGGCCTCTTTTTTAAATGATTTCACCCAGTTACCAAAACTTGGCTGTCCTTTGCATTGCTGTGCGGTAGCTAATTCAGGCAAGATTGCCATAAAGGTAAAAACTGTTGCAGTAACTATTCGTTTGAATTTGTTCATGGCAATGCCTCTTCCGAATTTGTGAGTTAAACACAATACTAGCAGATTCTTAACTTA
Source organism: Hyphomicrobiales bacterium (assembly GCA_024224595.1). Classification (GTDB taxonomy): domain Bacteria; phylum Pseudomonadota; class Alphaproteobacteria; order Rhizobiales; family Rhizobiaceae; genus JAAEMP01. The sequence continues at coordinate 20,688 of JAAENI010000666.1, read as the reverse complement.
ATCACTGGTCCGGCTTCAAGAGCCCTTTGTGTATTCTTGAATAGACTCTAACAGCAGCTAATCCAAAATCTGCCCCGGTAAAACTATTCTGCTAGTTTAAATAACGATGACATGAAAGACACTAGCGCCGGGCATCAGGCCGGCGGGTACGCCGTCTTTCACCTATTGGCTGATAGGCCAGTTTGCTGTGGTATTCACAGTAAGGTGTATCAGGTTTGATGGAGTGGCCACAAAAGCTGAAATCGGCCTCTTGCGGATCGCCCAGAGGCCACTTGCATGTTGATTCAGTCAAATTGACAAGTTTTATCCGCAACGGTTCTGGTGCCACCAGATCTACAGTGCGTTCGAGAACTTGAGGTGATACTTTTGCTAAACCCGCAACCCCGTTTGATTTGGCTGCTCGAGGAGTACTTCGATTTGATCTGGGATACCCGCTGGTGCGGCCAGCGCGTTTTTGTCTTGGCCCACTTTTGGAGGCCGGTTTATCACGCCCTGATAGCCCCAGGCGGTGTATTTTACCAATCACAGCATTTCTGGTAACACCACCTAGTTCAGCAGCTACCTGGCTGGCACTCAGACCCTCACTCCAAAGTTTAGTCAATCGCGCGACGCGTTCATCAGTCCAAGACATTAATAGATTCCGCATTTTCCATTTTTGAAAGCAAAGTTACTCGCGCCGTCGAACCACGTCCAACGGCTTAAAGCATTGCGTTCAGTGACAAATTGTTAGGCACCTGATCGGTTCTGATGAACCATCAAGAATTGAAAAACAAACTACTAATGTCGCGAATCTTGCACAAGGCTTGTTGTATCAATAGGAATCATTTTTTCAAATCATCCACAGTTTGGGGAATCATCTTCCGATTCCTTGTGGAAAGTTGAATCAGATTTGCTTATTGGGGTTGAATGCTGTTTTGAAAAGCAAGAAAAATTACCAACCGGTGAAAAATTTTCAGAATAATTGACATTCCCCCCGTTTAACGTGGTATTAAGCATTGTCAATCTGTTTGAATTTATTCTGTTGATTATAACAAAATTCAGGCTGTTTGTTAAATAATCCAATGATGCTCGTCTTTTGGCGGGCATTTGGTGTTTTGGCACGTGGTCCATACAGAAAAACTAACATGTATTGATGGCATCGAGTTTGCATGTCTCACTTTGCAGGGTTGCTCCAATGAAGAATACCACTAGTCTTTTTGATACTTATGTCTATCCAGAGCCACAATTTGTACGTGGAGTTGGAGTGCGTTTATTTGACGCCAACGGACAGGATTATCTCGATTTTTCTTCTGGCATTGCCGTTAATTCATTGGGGCATGCGCATCCTCATTTGGTCAGTGCACTTAAACTCCAGGCAGAAAATCTTTGGCATACGTCGAATTTGTATGCGATACCAGGTCGTGAAAAACTCGCTGATCGCCTTTGTCATAACTCATTTGCCGACAAAGTGTTTTTTACCAATTCTGGAGCGGAAGCATTGGAATGCGCGATCAAAACAACGCGGCATTATCATTTTGAAAAAGGTGATAAAAATCGAGTTAACATACTTACATTTGAAGGTGCATTTCACGGTCGCACACTCGCGACAATTGCTGCAGGTGGAAAGCAACAGTATTTGGAAGGCTTTGGTCCCAAAACACAAGGATTCATTCAATTACCTTTCGGTGATGCAGAAGCAGTTGATGGAGCAATTGATGAAACTACCGCTGGTATTCTGATAGAACCGATAATGGGTGAAGGGGGAATACGTGCGCATTCAAACAAGTTTTTGCGTCATCTTCGTCGAAAATGCGATGAGCACGACATTGTGCTGATTTATGATGAGGTGCAAACGGGGGTTGCAAGAACAGGTAAGCTTTTTGCCTACCAGTGGTCTGGTGTTGAACCAGATGTTATGGCACTTGCCAAGGGTCTGGGAGGCGGCTTTCCAATGGGCGCCTGTCTTGCGCGTGGGTCAATTGCAGCTTCAATGTCTCCGGGTACCCATGGATCGACATTTGGAGGAAATCCTCTGGCGATGGCAGTCGCAAATGCCGTATTGGATGTGATTCTTGGAGATGGTTTTCTGGATCATGTGAACAAGATGTCAGGCCGGTTCAAACAATATCTAAGTGAATTTCTGGATACTTATCCTGATTTGTTCGACGAAATCAGGGGTGAAGGTTTATTACTGGGACTAAAATGTAAAGTACCAAATACACAGGTAACAGTTGCACTTCGCGAGAATGGTGTTTTAGTCGTGCCCGCCGGTGATAATGTTATTCGTCTCCTGCCCCCCTTGATTATTAATGAGGATGAGTTGGGAGAAACCTGCGAACGTATGGAAGAAGCTTTTGCCCAATTGGCTGAATAATCTAATGCATGAATTGGCATGATAATCAGGTTTGTTTAGGTTTGGTCAGCCAAATCGGCAATTTGATATCTTTGTTATTGATAACTTTTAGGAATAATAATGACGCATTCTCCTCGCCATTTCCTAGATCTCTCGGATTTTACCGGAGATCAGCTACATTCAATCATTGACCATGCCGGTCAGATGAAAAGTGCTGGCAGGCCGGAAATTGATGCGCCAAAACCCTTGGCTGGGAAAATTCTGGCCATGATTTTTGATAAACCATCAACCCGTACACGTGTGTCCTTTGATGTCGGAATGCGCCATCTGGGTGGTGAGACCATAATATTATCATCTGGAGACACCCAGATGGGCCGTGGAGAAAGTATCGCTGATACATCCCGCGTATTGTCACGTTATGTGGATGCAATCATGATCCGCACCACAACCCATGATCGACTGATGGAATTGGCACAATATGCCAGTGTACCGGTAATTAATGCCCTGACCGACGACACTCACCCTTGCCAGTTGATGGCGGATGTCATGACTTTTGAGGAACATTCCGGCCCTATCAAAGATAAAAAAATTGCCTGGACTGGTGATGGCAATAATGTCCTGAATTCATTTATGCATGCTTCGGCAAAGTTTGATTTTGATCTGGCGATTGCTACACCCAATGGTCGCCAGCCTGATCAGCGTTTTCTGGATTGGGGCCAGAAAAATGGCGCCAGAATCAAAACCTACAATGATGCTGAACGGGCGGTTTCAGATAGTGATTGCGTCGTAACCGATACCTGGGTTTCAATGGGAGAGGAAGAAAGCGCGCCGGGTCACAATACCTTCATGCCATTTCAGGTTAATGCTCAGTTGATGAACAAGGCAAAAGCTGACGCGGTTTTTATGCATTGCCTTCCCGCCCATCGTGGCGAGGAGGTAACTGATGAAGTTATGGATGGTCCGCAATCGGTCGTTTTTGATGAGGCTGAAAATCGTCTCCATGTCCAAAAAGCAATTTTGGCCTGGTGTTTGAACACGAAAGTCTGACCACAGATTATGAAACCAGAACAAACCGGCACAGTTGATATGCCACACGCTGGAGACGATAACGTTATTCCATTCCATGTAGAAGCCCTGGAAGTTCGCGGTCGTGCAGTTCAATTGGGGCCGATGATCAACAATATCCTTGATGCTCATCATTATCCCGAACCTGTTTCCAGACTGCTGGCGGAAGCCGTTTGTTTGTGTATGTTGCTGGGAAGCTCATTGAAGTTCGATGGCAAGTTCATTATTCAAACGGAAAGTGATGGAGCCGTACCATTTTTTGTTGCTGATTTTTCATCCCCAGGTGCAGTAAGAGCTTATGCTCACTTTGATGAAGATAAATTGGATGACCTGATCACACTTGGAACAATTGACACCGGTAGTTTGATGGGCAAAGGGGTCCTGGCGATGACTATTGATCAGGGTTCCAATACTCAGCGTTATCAGGGGATTGTGTCCCTGGACGGACAAAGTCTGGAAGAGGTTGCTGATCAGTATTTTCGTCAATCTGAACAAATTCCAACAAAAGTTCGTCTTGGTGTCAGTCAACTGGTAGAAGCAGTTTCGAACGGCGGTACCCGCACAACCTGGCGCGCGGGTGGATTAATCGCCCAGTTCCTGCCAGATTCTGCAGAACGGATGAGAATTCCAGATTTACCTGGTGGCGATGAACCCGCCAGGGTCGACATATATGTCGACCTAATGGATACAATGGATGATAATTGGCTTGAAGCGCGCTCGTTGGTCTCAACCATTGGTGATGATGAGTTGACAGACCCTCAAATTGGGCCCGAACAATTATTGTATCGCCTGTTTCATCAACGCGGCGTGCGTGTCCATCCCGCTTTACCCATGATCAATAAGTGTGGATGTTCAAAGCAAAAAATTGTGAACATAATCAGTAGCTTTTCACGAGCAGAGCGAGAGGAAGCCTTGCAGTCCAGTGACAAACAGGGATATATTACTTCGAAATGTGAATTTTGCGGTAAACATTACCAGGTAAGCCCCGAAGAAATTACCGGATAGGCTAGCACATTCTTGGAAGTTTACGACTATCCGCACCCGATTCCATGTCACGATATGATATTGTGGGTTTGCCGGTGATTGTTATTTCTAAACCTTAACACTAAGTTTAGTTTGTTACCCACTCTTATATTGAAATGGCTCTTCACAGGAACTTATGCTTCAGGATAATACCTGATTGTCAATGAACAAACTGTAACTTGTTTTGGTATGGTTGTTGATTAGACTATCGAAAATAAGAATTCGTAGATATATTCATTCCGCTGGAATTTGTAATGCTGACCAAGATAGACCAGAAAAACATATCTACTGACGACGCTGTCCCAGTTGGAGCCGGTCAGAAAGTACATGATTCAGTCAGTATTAATGAAGATAATTGGACACCGGAGGGCTCAGTTACATCTGAGAAAGGCCATTCAAAATCATCAATTTTTTTTCGTGTAACAATCCAGATAGTATTAATGGGGCTAATATTATTTGGTTCGTTTCTTGCGATGAACCGATTGATCAATGCAAAACCGGAAATAAGAAAGCGCCCCAGTTTCCGCACAGTCTATACCGTTGAAACTGTCCCGGTGGTGCTGGGAGATAATCGTCCGAAGTTTACAGTTTATGGAGAAGCGGTTGCTTCAAGAACAGTAGATTTACGTTCTCTGGTTTCCGGGGAGGTGATCTGGGTCAATGAAAAGTTGAAGACCGGTGCCCGTATGGAAAAGGGAGATGAACTGGTAGAAATCGATGATTTTCAATTTAAGGGTGCTTTGAGGGAAGCGCAAGCCAACCGGGATGAGGTTTTGGCGCGTATTAAGGAAAACGAAAGCCGGATAGCGCTTGAGAAAGCAAGGTCACAAAGGTTAACCGAACAACTTGAACTCTCGCGCAGTGATCATAAACGCATTTCCGGATTGCGCGCGAAAGGTACCAGTACTCAAAAACAATTGGATGATCGCGCTATGTCGGTTTCCCAGCGAGCACAAGCAGCAGAACAATCTCAGAGTAATCTGCAGGCAGAAAAAGCAAAGTTGGAACAACAAAATGCCAGTCTGGCAAGGCTGAATTGGCGGGGTGAACTGGCCAAACGCAACTTGTTCAATACGATGCTCAAAGCGCCCTTCGACGGGGTGGTCCGCTCAACCGGGGCAGAAGCCGGTCGTACTGTCAATGCGAATGATATCGTTGTTTCTCTGTATGAGGACAAGAAAATGGATATCCGCTTTACTCTAACCGACAAACGCTATGGACGGTTGCAAAGTGACAAAAATGGTGTTCTGGGTCGCCAAGTGAAAATTATTTGGGCTATTGGCACCCAAAAATTCACCTACCCGGCCACGGTCGAACGAATTGGGGCTGAAATATCCTCGTCTCGCGGTGGCGTGGAGGTGCTCGCCAGTTTGCAGCAGGTGGTTGGAAACCCAACCATTCGCCCGGGTGCTTTTGTTGAAATTTACGTACCGGATGTTTTGTTTGCAAAAAGTGCGATTGTACCCGAATCCGCCATCTACCATGGCAACAGTGTATATTTGAAGAAGGATGGCAAATTAGTATCAAAGGCTGTGAAAGTGATGGCCTATGATGGCGACTCAACGATAATTTCTGGTAAAATTCAAAACGGTGACAAAATATTGATTACCAGAATTGCTGAAATCAGCGATGGATTGCGAGTGCGTGAAGAAGGTGATGTGATACCCAACAAAAGAAGAGCCAAGCCAAATAAAAAAAATGGCAAAGGTAATTAATCATGGAACGTTCAGTTCCTGGCAGTAAAGGTATCGTTAGTCTGTTCACCAGGCATCCCAACGCTGCAAATCTTGTCATGGTACTGATGATAATATTTGGTATATTTGCACTGTTCAAAATTAATACCCAGTTTTTTCCTACCATTGAAACAAAAACTATTACCATCTCTGTTACCTGGTCGGGTGCAAGTGCTGAAGATGTTGAAACCAATATTATCAGAATTATCGAACCCGAAGTTCGTTTTATCGATGGTGTCGACAAAATGATGTCCTTTGCCAGGGAAGGTATAGGGTTGATTAATTTGGAATTCGAACCTTCGGCAGATATGCAGATTGCCTTGGGGGATATTGAATCTGCCGTTACGTCGGCAACCAATCTACCTGAAGATTCTGATGCGCCGAGAGTAAAACTTGCGCAGCATTTTGATCGCGTAGCCCGTCTGGCAATCTCGGGGGATGTACCCGAAGCGGCTCTTAGAATTTACGCCAAAATTATTCGTGATGATCTGATCGAGCGCGGGATCGACAAAGTTTCAATTGTCGGGATGCGGAAACGAGAGTTGCAGGTGAAAATACCTGAGAGAGAATTGCGACGATTGGGCCTCACCATATCGGATGTATCAACTACCATTGCCTCCAACAGTCGCGATGCTCCTTCAGGGCAAATCAAGGGGATTGTAGAAAAACAGCTGAGAGCACTTGCTGATTCAAAAAGTCCTTTGTCTCTTGGTGAACTCGAAATCAAGGCGTGGGGCACCGGCGAAAAGGTCACACTTGCAGATATCGCTGAAATCGTAAATGGCTATGAAGATGGCCAGGTTCGTGGTCTTGCCGGCGGTAAGAAAGCGATTGAACTCACGGTCCAACGCGCACCAACTGCGGATACTTTGGTAACCGCCAAGATCCTCGACAACTATCTGGAGGATATTCGTGACAAGTTGCCTCCCGGTGTTGAAATCAAAAAATATGAAGTGCGCGCCGATTCCCTGACCGAACGTATCATGCTGTTGGTACGAAACGGGTTTGGCGGCTTGGCACTGGTTGTCTTGACCCTGTATATCTTTCTTAATGCCAGGGTGGCGTTTTGGGTAGCAGCAGGCATTCCAGTAGCAATGTTGGCAACTATTGGCATCATGTTCATGATTGGTCAGTCGATCAATATGATCTCTCTCTTCGCCTTGATCATGATGTTGGGCGTCATTGTCGATGACGCAATTGTTGTTGGCGAACACACTGCCACTCGTTTCTCGCAAGGTGATGGTCCTTATGAAGCGGCAGAAACAGGTGCCGGGCGTATGGTGATGCCTGTAGTCGCTGCAATGATCACCACGGCTGCTGCTTTTGCTCCTATTATTTTGATTGGTGGCGTAATAGGTCAAATCATGGGTGTCATGCCATTGGTGGTCATTGCCGTAATCATCGCAAGTTTGATCGAGTGTTTTTTGATATTACCAGGTCATTTGGCACACGCATTGCAACCGAAAAGAAAGCGAAACTGGTCTTATAAGCGTCACATGCTGACCGCGTTTATTATTGGCGTATCAATTCTTTTTGTTATCTCTCGGCAATGGGATGGCGGTATTTTCACACAATTTTCCCAATGGTTGCAGCTCATATTAAGCAAAAAAGAGCCACTGCCGTTTGGGTATTTTGTTTTGATACTGGCCGTGGCGAGTCTTATCGCAGGAGCAATTATAGAAGTATTGATCTCAGGATTGTCAAAAATTATCGGAAAGCTGTCGGGGAAACCGCACTCTGAACAATCTAATAACCCAATTGATGATGATGGTCCCTTTCGCCGGTGGTTTGATAGATGGTTTAATGCATTTCGTGACGGCCCGTTTTCAAAAATGGTGACCCTGTCATTTATCTATCGTTACGTAACTGTTGCGATTGCCATCGGTTCCGTGCTGGTCGTTGTACTGGGCCTTTTCTTTTGGGGTGGACATCTAAAATTCATATTCTTTCCATCACCAGAGGCTGAAAATATACGGGCAAGAGTAGTCTTAAATGCCGGAATATCTGAAAAACGGGCTATTGAAATCGTCAATGCAGTTGAGAAATCACTTTATGAAACTGTCGACGAAATCACAGGTGGCGGTGAAGAACTGGTATCCGCTGTGTTTATTTCTCTGGGTTCTGTTGGCAGGAGCGTTGGCGATAATCTGGCAGAGCTTCGTGTACAATTGACTTCATCCGAAGTGCGAACGATTCGTACTCCTAAAATTGTCAACGCCTGGCGAAAAAACATCCCAAAACTGGCAGGTACCCGACGGGTATCAATATTTCAGGCTCGTGGTGGACCACCAGGACGTGATATCGACGTCGAACTATATGGCGAAGATGTAAATGTGCTAAAGACCGCGGCTGCTGAGATCATAGACCTGGTAACAGCCGTGCCTGGAACTACCGGTATTTCCGATGATTTGCCTTATGGCAAACCCGAGCTGGTTATGGAACTTCTGCCAAGGGGTGCTGCCCTGGGTTTTTCAATCGAAAGTGTTGGACGCCAGGTACGCAATGCCTTTGAGGGTGCAATTCCCAGGCGGTTTGCAGTGGGTGATGATGAAGTAACAATTCGCGTTACCAGAACTACCAGCGATAAGGGTGGTGTTGCGCTTCGCAATTTCGAACTGAAAAGTAAAAGTGGAGAATTTGTACCTTTAACAGAAGTTGTCAGCCTGCTTGAACGGCAGGGATTCTCATCGATCCAGAGAAAGGATGGCAAAACAGCTGTCTCTGTCACCGCCGATCTGGATGACAAGATCATCTCGACCTCCCAGGCAAAGGAATTGCTCAATGCCGGCAGGTTACCCGAGGTCGTTGCAAAATATGGCCTGGACTACAAATTCACAGGCCGTGATGAGGAGCGCTCAGAAGCATTTTCCGATTTGGCAATGGGCATCGTCATCGCATTGTCGGTCATATATATTGTTCTGGCCTGGGTGTTTTCTGATTATTGGCGGCCCATAGCGATCATGATGATTATTCCGTTTGGTCTGGTGGGAGCTATTTTTGGACATTGGATACTTGAGTATAATCTGACAATTTTGTCTTTGATTGGATTACTTGGGTTATCAGGAATTCTGGTGAATGATTCCATCATCCTTGTTAGCAGGCTGGATGAACGATTGGAGAGTGGAGAAACACTTCAGTTTGCCGCCATTGGAGCCAGTCGCGATCGCTTGCGTGCTGTATTGTTGACATCGCTTACTACAATTGGTGGATTGATACCCTTAATGTTTGAAAAAAGCCTACAAGCTCAATTTTTATTACCTATGGCAATCACTATAGTATTTGGTTTGGCACTTGCCACATTGCTGGTTTTGTTTCTTGTACCGGCGCTGATCGGGATAGGTGCCGATATAGGCAATACTTTCAATTGGATTTTCAAAGATAAGACATCAAAATCCATCGTAATTCCGGAACCTGCAGAGTAATCCGGCGATTGATGTTTTATCAATTGTGTTTTAACTGCGCCAGAATCTGGGGACAAACAAAACCAATACGGTGAATAATTCCAGTCTGCCGATTAGCATGGCTGCCATCAAAACCCACTTTGCTACATCACCCAGTTCTTTATATGTGCCGGAAGGTCCAATATCGGGGCCAAGTCCCGGGCCAACATTTGAAATTGCTGAACCAGCTGCGGAAAGAGAGGTAATAAAGTCCAGGCCTGTGAGACTCAGCAAACTGGCAACAACAAAAAAAATGACAATATACAAAAACAGAAAACTCATCACCGCTGTTGATACGTTATCGTCGAGAACACGCGAATTAAATCGCATGACAAAGACACCATTCGGATAAAAAATACTTTTGATGTGTTGCTTTAGCGTTTCAAATAACACCTGGAAACGAAATATTTTGATACCGCAGGAAGTCGATCCTGCACAACCGCCGATAAACATTACGATGAAAAAAAACAAGTTCGATACTGAACCCCATGCTGAGTAATCAGTTGTTGCATAACCTGTACCGGTCATGATTGAGGTAACATTGAAAAACGCATACATAAATCCTTGTCGATCCAGCAATCCGGTTGATTTGCCATCGATCCCCGGATAAATCATCCATGCAATAATTACCAAAATCGTTAGGACACTTAAGAACACTCTGACCTGACTGTCTTTCCACAGGGCAATGGATTGCCCTCGCACGGCCTGTACATAGAGTATGAATGGGATAGAACCCAATATCATGAACATGACACAAATCAGTCGAATGCTGGTGCTTTCGAAATAAGCGAATGATGCATCTTTGGTCGAAAATCCACCTGTGGCGACTGTTGTCATAGCATGGATGACAGCATCATCTACTGCCATGCCGGCGGCCAAATAGGCCAGTGCGCACAATGCAGTAAAGATCAAGAAGACCAGGGTCAGTGAACCTGAAATCTGGGTGGCACGCGGCATAATTTTTTCTGCAGTTTCAAACGCTTCAATTTTGAACAATTGCATGCCACCAATTTGCAACATCGGTAATACAGCCACTGCCATCACAATGATGCCTAATCCTCCAAGCCACTGCTGAATGCCGCGCCAGAATAATATGCCCGGTGGTGCAAAGTCGAGTCCGGTAATTACTGTTGCGCCTGTTGTTGTTAGACCCGAAAGTGATTCAAATACTGCATCGGTAAAAGTTGGGACGATACCGGACCAGTAATAGGGCAAAGCGCCAAACAATGCCAATGTAGCCCAGGTTCCAACGGTCATGATAAACGCTTGCTTGGTACCTAATTGTCGAGTGGTACCGCGTGCGCCGCCGTATAGTCCTGAGCCAATTAGTACTGTCAAAATTCCTGCGGTTGCGAATACTTGCCAGTCATCATTATCAGCCATGAGGTCGACGATTGCCGGAAGTAGCATAGAACAACCAAGTGTCGCCAATAACAGGCCAATTACCAGAAAAATCGGTCGAAAATCTAGGTTCATATTATACGTGGCCAGAATGTTTGTTGAGATATGATGTTAGAGTCTGTTCAAGAATACACAACAGGGTTTGACGGGTCATATTTTGAGGGATTATTGGGACAAATCAAGTGCCGTAGGCTGGTTGCCTTCAAACTTGATTTGTCCCAATAAGCACCAAAATATGGCCCGCCTATTAGGTTTTGCATATGGAGGTTTTGCATAAATTGCCCACTATCGGCGAATATTCTCTTGCAAAGGGGACCACCCTGAGCTGCGAAAATATCCGTGATATTGATCAATTTATGCAAAATCAAACCCTGTTGTGTATTCTTGAACAGACTCTTAGACCACTTTCGATGGAATATGAAATGTTTGATGCCCAGTACTGGTTCACTCAGCTAAATGCAGAGCGCCGCGCGATGCCTTGGCATCTGGCAAGCTTCGCAATGATGCTATACTGGGCATCAAACGGTTCAGTTTTCATCGAAAGTGCTCTAGTTGTATGTTGGCTGGAAATCCGGTAGATCAAGTGAAAATGCGGGTATTGCGACTTTGAAGGTACTCAGGTCGGATTTTTTCATCACATAATGTCCAACTATGATTCCAGAAGGCGTATTCAGTGGGCATCCGCTGGTGTATTCATAAGAATCTCCCGGCTGTAATATAGGTTGTTCACCCACAACACCAGCCCCATTGACTTCTTCAGCCGAGCCATTTCCGTCGGTAATGCGCCAAAAACGAGATATCAATTGCACACTTTCTTCCGAGCGGTTTTCTATCACAACTCTATAAGCCCAAAAATACTTGCATTCTTCAGGACTTGAACGCTCATCAATATACACTGGTAAGACGCTCACAGAAATGTCACTGGTGATTGAATTGTACATATGAACAACATAGGCCAGCAAGCCAGGGTATCGCAAGTTAGATTGGGCTTTTGACCATGATTATTTAACTGGAATAGGAAATACATTGATGCTTGATGGCAAAGCACGTCAGTTACTTGACCCGATTCTCAACCCGGTTGCAAAAATAGTTGTAAAATGCGGGATAAGTGCCAATGCAATTACTCTAATTGCTTTTGTAATTGGTTTGCTCGCAACCTATGCAATCGCAAACCAGTATTTGTTGCCTGGTCTCGTACTGCTTCTTGTCAGTCGTTTGGGAGATGGCCTGGACGGTGCTGTTGCCCGTGAAACACGAAAAACCGATTTCGGTGGTTATCTTGATATTGTACTGGATTTTGCTTTTTACGGCACCATCCCTTTTGCTTTTATCCTGATGAATCCAATGCAAAATTCCATCGCCGGCGCGGCACTCATTCTGTCTTTTTTTATCAATGGGTCGAGTTTTCTGGCTTATGCTGTCATGGCAGAAAAATATGGAATGACCTCTGATGCCAGAGGGTCCAAGTCTCTCTATTTTGTCACCGGCCTTGCAGAAGCAACTGAAACAATTGCTGTGTTTGTTGCATTCTGCATCTTTCCTGACTGGTTTCCGCTGATCGCCTGGGGATTTGCCGCTATATGTCTGCTAACAGCATTTGCCCGAATTTTGCAGGTGCGGGCGGAATTCAGGAACTAGAGTATCTGTGTTGATCAAGCGGTAGTTTTGGTTAGAGCCCGTGCGAGATCATCAATAAGGTCGTCAATATCCTCCAATCCGACCGATAATCTCAACAAGCCATCATTAATATTGAGTGCCTTTCGGTCTTCTTCAATGAGGTTTTTGTGAGTTGTTGTTGCCGGATGGGTAACCAGGCTTTTGGCATCTCCCAGGTTATTTGAAAGCAGAATTGTTTCCAGGGCATTTTCAAACTTAAAAGCAGATGCTTTGCCGCCCTTTACCTGAAACGCTACCATTGTCGACCCGCCTTTCATCTGTTGGCGGGCGAGTTGGTATTGTGGATGATCGCTTCTACCGGGATAAATTACACGTTCTATTTGCCTCTGGTCAGCCAGATAATCAGCAATCTGTTCAGCGTTTCTAGTTTGTTGGCGCACACGTAAATCAAGCGTTTCCAAGCCTTTTATCATTGTCCAGGCATTAAATGGACTAAGACTTGGACCGGTATGGCGAAAATAGTCATAAAACACATCATTTATAAATTCATCATCAGCCAACACAACACCACCGAGGCATCGACCCTGACCGTCGATATGTTTTGTTGAAGAATATACGATGATGTCTGCGCCAAGTTCCAGTGGGCTTTGCCAAATTGGAGTTGCAAAAACATTGTCGATAATCAGTCGTGCGCCCACCTGATGGGCAAGTTCAGAAACTTTTTTGATGTCAATCAGTTCAAGTGTCGGATTGGTAGGGGTTTCAAGAAAACAGACTTTGGTATTCGAGCGGATGGCTTTTTCCCACTCATCCAGCCTGGTACCATCAACCACTGTGATATCAATGCCAAATCTGGGCATCAAAGTTTCTATAACCCAGCGGCAGGAACCAAACAGTGCTCTTGCGGCAACAATATGATCACCAGCTTTTACCTGACAGGCAATCGCCGCAGTAACGGCGGCCATGCCGGTCGCCGTTGCTTTTGCCGCCTGTGCTCCTTCAAGTAGGCACATACGCTTTTCAAATATGGAGACTGTAGGATTGGCATAACGCGAGTATACATAACCGTCATCATCACCGTTAAACCTTGCTTCAGCAGCTTCAGCACTGTCATAAACATAACTCTGGGTCAGATAGAGCGCTTCTGAAGTCTCTCCAAACTGGGAACGGGAAGTACCACCGTGGATAAGTTTGGTTGCTGCGCGCCAATTAGTATCTGTATTGCTCTTGGTCATATTGGATCTCCAATTATTACCGGCACAAAAAAATCCGGTTGCGTATTTCGCTACCGGATTAGCTCTGTATAACACAGATCAGCGGTCCCTTTTAGCGAATTATTTTACGTGGCTGCAAGCCGACCGGCCAAATCACCACAAATTTAATAGTGGTTTACTTTGGAAATTGCTTTCCGTCAATCATTTCATTTATTAATAACATAGTGCATCCAGGCGAAAACTGCATTGAACCTCGATGGATTCTGACAGGACTTATGAATATTTTGGAATTTTGATGACACGTTCTACCGGTATATTACCCGATTCGGCGATCGCAAATTTGCTGGATGACAGAAGGATTATTACAAATACACAACTTGATGACGATCAGGTACAACCCGCAAGTATTGATCTTCGCCTTGGAGAAACGGCATATAGAGTGCGCGCATCTTTTTTACCCGGGGCAGGTAACAAAGTTGCCGAAAAACTATCTCGTTTCAAACTGCACGAAATTGATCTTACAGGAGGCGCTGTACTGGAAACCGGGTGCGTATATATCGTCCCTTTGCTTGAAAGTTTGGATTTGCCTGGCAGCATTGAAGCATCGGCGAATCCAAAAAGTTCAACCGGCAGACTGGATATTTTTACGCGGGTGATTGTCGATGGATCTCAGTCTTTTGATCAAATACCTGCCGGATATGTCGGTCCTGTGTATCTGGAAATTAGTCCCAGTACTTTTCCAGTTGTTGTTCGTACAGGTTCGCGTCTTTCTCAAATGAGATTCAGGCAGGGAATAGCAATTCTCGATGATTCACAACTGATGGCGTTGCACAATGAACAAACACTGGTGGCAACTACTGATCCGAATATTTTAAATGGTGGAATCGGGCTTTCGATTGATCTTTCAGGAGACAAAAACGGGTTGATAGGCTATCGCGGAAAACGCCATACAGGAGTTGTCAAGGTAGACGAAAAGGCAGCCCATCGTATTTTGGATTTCTGGGAGCCAATTTACAATCATGGCTCAAATGATCTGGTGCTGGACCCAGATGAGTTTTACATTTTGGTTTCAAATGAAGCAGTCCATGTGCCACCTTCATTCGCAGCCGAAATGGTTCCATACGACCCTTTGGTTGGTGAATTCAGAGTACACTATGCCGGGTTTTTTGATCCGGGCTTTGGGCATGCCCATGCTGGCGGAAAGGGGTCGCGCGGTGTTCTGGAGGTGCGCAGTCACGACGTGCCGTTTATTCTTGAACACGGGCAACTTGTCGGTCGCCTGGTTTTTGAGCACATGCTGGCAAAACCCAATGCTCTTTATGGACTGGACCTTGGCTCAAATTATCAGGCTCAGGGTCTGAAGTTGTCCAAGCATTTCATTTGATAAGATTATTCATCACTACACGTCCATGAATCAGGACGATTGACGCCATCCGGCAGTTTCGTTGCATCATCGCCGCAAGCCATGTCAATTTGCCACTGTTTCAATCCTGTCGCATGGCTTAGATCAATGCCTTCAATTCTGGTTTGATAAAAATATGCACCAGTAAAATCTAAAGGTCCACTGATTTTTGAACCACGGAAATCTGCTCTGGCTAACGACGCGTTGGAAAAATCATTATTGCCAAGCGCCGCTTTGGCAAAGATTGAGCGTCCCGCCTCTGCTTTGGAAAAATTCGCAGAAGTCAAATTCGCACCGCTAAAATTTACTCTCAACATCTCTGCTTTTTGGAAAATGGCATTTTCCAGATTGGTCTTCCTGAAGTTTACCCGATATACAATGGCTTTTTCAAAATTGGCATTCTTAGCGCTAGATCCATCAAAGAAAACACGAAGCAACACTGATTTCTCAAAATCTGTATTATCAAATTCTGAGTCTCGCATATCTGTCGAAGAAAAGTTTGTTCTCTTGAAATTTGCCTGCTTCATATTGCTGCCACTCAGAACCAGGTTCCGTTTTCGGCAACCCTCCCAATTGACCTTCTGAGCGGCCTTGTCACCACAGGCTGCACGGGCTTCATCATTAAATTGTGGGTTAACGATTGAGAATGCTGAAAAGGTGAGAGTCAGCAAAAGCAAATTTTTCAACGCAAGAACTCCAATTTTGACATAGGTATGACTACTATTAAGATGGTTTCTAACACTGCTGTGTGCAAGATGTAACAAATCACTTTGTTTTACTTGTGACAATATTACGCTGCAATACAGATAGTATTTGAATTCAATTCCTCGGGATTATTATTCTTGATATCTTTGCCGGACACCTGATTGTGATTATTTTGTACCGCCAAATTGATTCTCGGCACCACTTCATCAGGTCAAACGAATTTTCCCGCTAGCATAACAAGTATTTTATTATTCGTCTCCTGGAATCGCGCGAAACTGAATTCCTGGTAAATATTGGAAAAACAAACTGGAAGGATGGGGGATTTTCCTTATTTCGACTCTATCTATTAATGACGGGTCTGATATTGATAGGTTCCTGTTTGCACATTGGAAATATTGTCGATATAGATTCAAAAAATTATTCCCCTTCAGTGTTCGCTTTTGACCGTGAATTGGAAGGTAGTGACAAACTGTGATAATGGTTGGAACATGAAAATGTGGCTAACAAAATTGGCATTGCTCCTGATGGTGGCGGTTTCGTTATTCGGACCTGAACGAAGTGAATCCCAGACATTTCGACATTCTTCTAATATACCCAATTTTTGGGATCCCAATATCCGCATACCAAAGCCCGAAGGTTTCAAAATTGATCGCCTTCGCTTCCTGACCACTACAGACTTTCCCCCATTTAACTTTATTGACCGAAATAGGCTCTTAAGTGGGTTTCATGTCGATTTGGCGCGGCAGATATGCAGTGAACTCGCCATTTTGCAATTGTGTCAAATTCAGGCACTGCCGTGGGATGAACTCGACAAGGCAATCGAAAATGGAGAAGGTGAAGCGATTATTGCGGGTTTGGAAATGACCAACGCGCAACGAAAAAAATATGATTTTTCTATGCCATTCTTGCATATCCCAGCCAGATTTGTTGCCCTGCGGGATTCCGGTCTGAGTGAACCAATGGCCTCATCTTTGTTCAAGAAAAAAACCGCACTGATCAAGGGGTCATCCCACGCACATTATTTTAAGGACATTTTTTCAAATCGGCAATTTGTTGAATTTGTTTCCTTTGCAAATGCCAAAAAGGCACTAATTGATAAATCGGTTGATGCACTGTTTGGCGATGCAGTATCGCTATCATTCTGGTTAACCTCACAATCCAACTCAAATTGTTGCAGATTTGTAGGTGGGCCTTATTTATCAATTGAGTATTTGGGTAATGGAATGACAATTGCCGTCGCCAAGAATCAGCCAAAACTCGTAGAAGCAATTAACTATGCGCTTCGCCGTATCAACGATAATGGCACTTTTCGTGAACTGTATTTGCGTTATTTTCCACTCAGCCTATATTGAATACGTCGCGCTCTGGAGTGCCGGACCCTTTCAAGGTAACCATGAAATGGTCCACCGTTCCATATTTCATCGAAACTGCTCTTGGCAATCCCCGGAGTGATTGGGGTATGTGAAAACTTGATTCAAAAAAAGTTATTTTTTGAACGGTACCATCAAAGTCCAGTCAAGGCGCGCTGGCTTCTCATCCTGCCAGTCAGGCAGTCCGATAGTCATTTCGCGGTGACCCTTTTCGGGTTGATCAACATAGGTCGAAAATATCTTGTCCCATATCGACAGATTGAATCCATAATTCGAATTGTATTCCCGGGAAATAACCGAATGATGTACTCTGTGCATATCGGGTGTCACGATAATCCAGCGTAATATCCGGTCAATCTTCAGTGGAATCTTGATATTTGAATGATTGAATAATGCGCCGCCATTCAAGACGACTTCAAATATCAGGACTGATAGAACCGGCGCTCCCAACGCAAGCACAACCAGAAATTTCCAACACATCGACAACACGATCTCAAATGGGTGAAATCGGATGCCTGTTGATGCATCAATATCCACATCAGAATGATGCATGCGATGGATTTTCCAAAGAATAGGGATTTTGTGGCTGACTACATGAGTAAGCCAGATCGAGAAATCGAGTACTGCAAATGACAAGCCAAATGCCAGCCAATAGGGTGCCTCAATAACGTTGAACAACCCATAGCCATTTACTTCCGCCCAAACAGCGACCCCAATAGCCGCGGACTTGAAAAGCAATTTCACCAACATCGAATCGATAAAAATAATCAAAAGATTGGTGATCCACCGTTTTGTCTTAATCGGTTTTAATGTTCGCCGTGGCAAAAGGAATTCAATGATACCAAACCCAAATAGAAGGCCGACAAAAATAACAGGACGTATATCTGTTATTTGGAATTCACCCATTACGGCTTCCTTTGGTCGGGTTGGATTTTTGCCCACAAAACTGATTGTGCCAAATCGATACTACAGATTTATTGTAGTTTTCAGATTGTCTGATGCCTTGCACGCGCACCTCGCTCAATGGCGGCAGCCGTAAGA
This sequence comes from Hyphomicrobiales bacterium, assembly GCA_024224595.1. GTDB lineage: Bacteria > Pseudomonadota > Alphaproteobacteria > Rhizobiales > Rhizobiaceae > JAAEMP01. Next base: position 2,345 of record JAAENI010000666.1, on the reverse strand, counting down.
CGGTCGATATCTAATCTGTGCCTGAAAATCTGTAACAACCGAAGCTCTTCCTGTTCAATCTGCAAATCAGCTGCCGCTACATCTACCGCAACGGCGTAGGCCGTCTCACGCAGGTGATCAGGCAGGCACTCCAGAGCATTATCAATAATCTGATCAAGGCCGTCTTCCTGCTGCAAAATTCTGGTGCAATCATTTGCCGCGTCAATCATCTTGTCAGTATCAAATTCGGCAAATACAGGAAGGGATTTGACAATAGTGCCTATTTTCGCCAATTCACTGTCGCTCATAGTTCTGTCAGCAGCAGACATTGTGACCATGATGTGAATTAGTGCGTTGTGATATGAGAGTTTAGACATATAAGTGGGTCCTAAGTGGTGGCAAAATGGTATCCATGCCGAATGTGATGCAGAATGTAACGCAAAACGTAATATAGGCGAAAAATAGGTGTTGCTGCCATGAACTGCAAGCAACAATTGTGTGTATCTAACATAATCGACCATCAATTACATCACTTGGATTATTGCATAAATTATGTCATTACCCGCGAACAACAATATCATCTGATAAACAGGAATTAATAATGCCCGGTGTGCAAATGTCTTCGTCTTCATATAGCCCACAATTGCAAAATCTGGCTGAAAAATCCAAAGCATGGACTTTTGAAGAAGCCCGGCGTTTGGTGAAACGTTTTTCAAAAAGCGGGTATCCGGACGAAGTATTATTTGAAACCGGTTATGGCCCATCAGGCCTACCGCATATCGGAACATTTGGAGAAGTTGCACGCACAACCATGGTATTGCATGCTTTTCGTGTTCTGACCCAGGACAAAATCCCAACACGGCTGCTATGTTTTTCTGATGATATGGATGGTTTTCGCAAAGTGCCGACAAATATCCCAAATCAGGCGATGATGGCTGAATACATTGGTAAGCCTCTGACTAAAGTGCCTGATCCCTATGATAAAGGCTATCAGAGTTTTGCCCATCATAATAATGCGCGCCTGATGGCATTTCTTGACCAGTTTGGCTTTGACTACGAGTTTGCCAGTGCAACTGATTATTATACCTCAGGACGTTTTGATGAGACATTGATCAGGCTTCTGGAAGTCTATGATGATGTGATGGATATCATTTTACCGACACTGGGGCCGGACCGGCGTGCCACTTATTCTCCATTTTTACCGGTTTGCCAACGCACAGGCGTTGTTTTGCAGGTGCCGTTGGTTGAACGAAATGTCGCAAGCGGCACCGTAGTATACGAAGACCCTGAGACTGGAGAAAAGGTTGAGACTGAAGTAACTGGAGGAAAGGTTAAATGTCAGTGGAAAGCAGACTGGGCAATGCGTTGGGCAGCTCTCGGAGTTGACTATGAAATGGCAGGTAAAGACCTGATTGAATCGGTGAAACTATCGAGCAGAATTTGCCGCGCATTGGGTAAACCAGCTCCGGAAGGCTTTAGTTACGAACTATTTCTTGATGAAAAAGGCCAAAAAATATCCAAATCAATTGGCAATGGACTGACAATTGAAGATTGGCTGAACTATGCCTCTCCAGAGAGCCTTTCCTTGTTTATGTACCAAAAACCAAAAACAGCAAAACGCCTGTTCTTCGACGTGATTCCGAAAAATGTTGATGAATATTTTCAGCATTTATCAGCTTTTGAGACACAGGATACCGAAAAACAGGTGCAAAATCCCGTTTGGCATTTGCATTCCGGTAATCCACCAAAAGCTGACATGCCGATAACATTCACAATGCTGCTAAATCTCGTCAGCGCGTCCAATGCCCATGACAAAGATGTTTTGTGGGGATTTATCGGTAATTACGGCAAGGATATCACACCCCAAACCCATCCCAAACTCGACGAGCTGGTTGGTTATGCCATTCGCTATTTTGAAGGTTTTGTTAAACCGGGCAAAACCTTCCGCCAACCCGATGATAAGGAACGCGCTGCAATGGAGGCCTTATACCAGAAATTGGGTGAAGTTGATGCTGATATTGATGGTGACGCGTTGCAAACCGAAATTTTCACCATTGGTAAAGACCACGAATTCGACAATCTCCGTGACTGGTTCAAAGCGCTTTATCAGGTGTTGTTAGGCCAGGATCAGGGCCCAAGATTTGGTTCCTTTGCTGTACTGTATGGGATACCTGAAACACGAGAACTGATCAAAGATGGTCTGGCTGGGAAATTTTTGAGCTGAACCGATTTTTCATGCTGGGTAACCTGATGCGGGTAATCGGGAGCTACTAGACGAGCAATACGGATTATTAGAGCGTTTCACATTTAGACGGAAGCGTATCCTGAATTTTTAAGATAGTTGCTACACTCTTCTGGGCTTACGT
>JAAENI010000665.1 GCA_024224595.1 Hyphomicrobiales bacterium | reverse complement strand
TTCATCAAAGCCGTCCTGCAGGCCTTTGCCCTACCTGTCCTCACCGCGGCTGGCTTCATGCAGTTGGCTGACAGATCTCTCGGTACAGGTTTTTTCACTCCTGAGGGCAACATCGTGAACAATGCTGTTGCGACAGCTGGTGGAGGACAGCCTCTGCTGTGGCAGCATTTGTTCTGGTTTTATAGCCACCCAGCTGTTTACATCATGATCTTGCCGGCAATGGGAATGGTCTCGGATATTCTGACGTGCTTTGCACGAAAACCGTTGTTCGGGTACCGGCCGATGGTTTATTCGGTGGCGGGTATTGCCGGGTTGGGTTTCATTGTGTGGGGACATCACATGTTTATGTCCGGCATGAATCCAGCTCTTGGAACTACTTTCATGGTTTCAACCATGATGATCGCATTGCCAAGCGCAGTGAAGACATTCAACTGGCTTGGAACAATCTGGGCTGGTCGAATTCAGTTTACAACATCGATGTTATTTGCTCTGTCGTTTGTTTCCATGTTTATCATCGGCGGACTGTCTGGGATTTTCATGGCGGCGACTCCCGTTGATATTTTCATCCACGACACGTATTTCATTGTGGCTCATTTCCATTACGTTCTTTTTGCGGGAACGGCGATGGGTGTTTGGGCTGCCATTTACTTCTGGT
>JAAENI010000664.1 GCA_024224595.1 Hyphomicrobiales bacterium | reverse complement strand
TGATTACTAAATAGCAACAACCTTCATTACCTTTACCGAAAGCTCCTTGTGTTGGCGTTTTGAGCCAGCGTGAGGAGCTTTTTTATTAGCAAAGGAGACTGCCTATGAAGCTCACAATAATCTGCAGTTGGTGTGGTGTGAAGATCGGCGAGAAGGACTGCGATTTTCTGGACGAAAGCCTTTCCCGTATCACCCACAGCATCTGCTCTGAATGCCACAGTAAGGTTCTCGATGATCTGAATCAGACAGCCAACCACAATCGAAATGACAAATCACAATTTACCAAAGAAAGGAGATCGTAATATGAGAGGAACAAACACTTTGGAAAACGTAATCGGCCTGGTGCACGAAATGTCCACGGATAATTACGATGAATTCATGCCGGTCAGAGACATGTCCTTTGAAAGCCTGGATCATATGATGATTTCAGGGCAACCGGTCGGTGTTCTGCCCAGCGCACAGCGCCTGCTGGCAAACCGCCTGCGTGTGCCCCATTCCTATCTGGCACGCTGCCCACAGGAATTACAGGCTCAAAACCTCAATTACTGGATCAAACTGGAAGGCAAACAGCGCGAGACATTCTTTTGTCGCTTTGCCGGCAATCAATTGAGGGCTGTATTCACCAAACGCTATACCGTCATCGATCACATGGAGCTATTATCACAAATGGTTCAGCATGGTTTCGATCCTTTTGCTGAAGTCCAGTATTGCCTGGATGAATCGCTGATGGTCGTGAAAGTCCCCGAATATGATAGAGCCTTTGGGATTTCGAGCGGGATTGCCAAATCCGACCAAATCATTCCCGGCATATCATTTGCCAACAGCGAAGTCGGTGTGCTTTCGGTTTGTATCGAGGCTTACTTTTACCGGCTGATTTGCACCAACGGTCTTATCGCGAAAGTGGCGTCGGCATCGTCCAGGTTTAAGCACATTTCAAACAAACTACTGGATAATTTCCCGGAAACCCTGGCCCATGTCATTGAGGCTTCTAAACAGCGCCAGGCACAATTCATGCTGTCCACGCAAACGCCTGTTAATGATCCTATGGATACCATTACCGCGTTCAGCAAACAGTTTGGACTATCCCAAATCGAGACGGAGGTGGTTCGCCGATCGTTTTATCTGGAGTCCGGCGCTACTATGTTTCACATCATAAACGCTTTTACACGTGCAGCCCAAGAGCCTAATTTGTCTGCT
>JAAENI010000663.1 GCA_024224595.1 Hyphomicrobiales bacterium | reverse complement strand
TTTCAGCCGCCTTGACGGACCCCATGATTGGCGTCAGCCCGGCAGCATTCTTATAGACACCGACCCCCAGGTCGATTTTTGCTGTTCGCGGATCATCCCGATAAAGTTGCATGATGCGCAGAATTTTGTCTTCAGGATGAGTTGGAAGAGAATCGTACACGTGGTTCGCCTTGCTTTTGAGAGTGCTGCATGGATTTGTCTATAAAGTTCAATACCACAATTTCAATATGAAATACCAAAGTAATTGTGTTGGCGGCAAATGTAAATTTGATTTCGGTGAATATTTATCTACAAACCGCCAAAGTTTGCCGCTTTCTGTGATGAGACACAAGAAATTCCGGCTTGTTCAGGGTCGGGATTTTATTTGTCTGGAGCAGGAACCTGGAGGTGTTCTGTGGTATGATGAAATAGATGTATCAGCGTTGTTCATTGAGCGGTGTGTCAAAATTTACACACCGAATAAACGCCTTCACAGGTTTTCCGGGCGTTTAAACTTGTTTTGAAATGTGGGTTTGACGATGCAAAAATCAACTAACAGCGCTTTCATAAAGTAATCAATTTGGTCATTTTTAGTGATGGCGTTAGGTATATATTTGTATTCAATATATGAATTGTACTATATTGTATATATTATTTACATATCATTTTTGATGTTATGAATTATGTTTATGTTTGTTGGTGTTTTTCCAATTCAGTTTACTTACATATACAATGTTATGAAGAAATCTAGAATTACGGTGACGGTAACCGTAACTATTGACTAATGTCGCCACTCCGGTTCGCGCCGGCCTGGTTAAACGCGCCAGGGATTGGCAATGGTCCAGCATCGATGCGCATTTAGGTGCTGATGATGGATTAACAAATACCAGGCCAGCAAAAGATCGGGTAGGTGATTTCGCAAAGTATCTCAACAGCAGTTTTGATGAAGAAGATTTCGGCGCATTACGCGCCAGTGAGCAAACCGGCAGGCCGGTCGGATCTGTTGGTTTTATTGAGGATCTGGAAACAAGGTATGACAGGGTGCTCAAGCCACAGAAACGAGGCCCAAAGGGCAGGGGATAATGATAGTTTCTGTTACTGTCCCCGTAATCTAAAAATAACGCTGTACTGTGGAGGGCGGCGGAAAGTCGTTGGGGATCATGCGCCACTGACAACTGGTCGAAGCCATATACTGAATTGCATCCAAAACATCGTGCAGGTTTGTTTTCCGTGGTCGCCCATTAGTTTTGCACAAAAGCATGAACGGCTCAACAAAACACCATTCCTTATCGCTACAATCGCTTGCATAACGGCCACCATTGCGTTCATACTGTGGGCGAGTGGTATCATTCCAGGTCATCGTGTCCTCCATAGAATCATTCAACTCAATGGAAGCACAACTGATTGATATCACTCAACTTAGTTTTGAATTAGCTTCTAAGTTAACTTGCAACCTGGATATCAGGAATTTTTATGAGCAAATTTGCACGCATCCTCGCCGCCGTACTTGTGGCTTTCGCCGCCTTGCCGCTTACCTCCGCCCTCGCAACCCAGCAAAGTGCTGCCGAATTTCAACGCTATGTCAGTGAAGGGAAATTTGCCGAAGGGGCAAGGGCGCTTGGTGCCATTGCATCAAGTGATGCCAATGACACTGAGGCGCAGTTCGGCGCCGGTGCGCTGCAGTTTCTCACCGCAATCAAAAACCTGCAAGGTGGGCTATACCACTATGGCGCGGGCAACGAGCTTGCGCGGCAATTAAACAAGTGGATGCGCAATGTGGTACCGATCCTGCGGCTGCCGGTGCCCGCTAATCCCGCACCCGAAGTGGCGGATTATCAGGTGGTCAGAGGTATTCTGGAGCGTTTTGTTGATGATCTTTCCCTCTCCGCTGCGCTGCTCGAAAAAGTGGGTAGCCGCCCGGTCAAGTTGCCCTTCGATCCATTCAAGGTGGCGGTTGATTTTAACAATGACGGAAGAATAGCCGAGCAGGAGACCATGCTCGGCGCCTTGATGAGCATCGGCCGTGGCAGCCGGGTCGAAAAACTGCCCGATGCAACGATCAATTTTGACACCGCTGATGTGACCTGGCTGCAGGGTTATGCAAACGCGCTGATGGGTATGGGAAATTTGCTGCTGGCTTTTGATTTTGAAGAAACCGCGCTCGACCATCTTTCCGAAACAGATCGAGCACTATTTTTGGCGACCGTGAAAAGCATTTTGGAGAAATTTCAGTGACGACGACTCTTTTCGACTTCTGGAGGTCATCAGCAGCCTACCGCCTCCGTATCGCTCTGAACCTTCTGGGCCTT
>JAAENI010000662.1 GCA_024224595.1 Hyphomicrobiales bacterium | reverse complement strand
GATTGATGACGGTGCTACCATTCAGCTTGGCCTGGCAGAACTTTCTCAACCGATTGCGAAAGCGCTGGCCAAGAAAATCGATCTCGGAATACATACGGAAATATTAACCGATGACCTCATGGGACTGGTTTCACAGGGTGTGGTCACCAATCGTCATAAAACTTTGAACGAGGGTAAAGTAATTGCCAGCGGCGCCATCGGCAGTCAGCGATTATACCGATCACTGCATAATAATGTCGTCATTGAATTTAGACCGTCGGATTATGTCAATAATCCAGCCATCATTGCACAAAACAACAAGATGGTTGCGATCAATTTTGCCAGAACCATGGATCTCAGCGGACAAGTGTACGCGGATGCACTTCCACACAACCATTTTTCCGGGGTAACCGGTATGTTTGATTTCATTCTGGGAACTTCGATGTCTCCCGGCGGCAAATCCATTATTGTCATTCCTGCCAGAAGCATCGATGGTAAAACCAGCAGAATTATTCCAAAAGCCGACGGGGGTGCCATCGTGATACCTAAAACGTATGTTTCTTATGTGGTCAGTGAATTCGGCATGGTCAACCTTTTGGGAAAAAACATCGAGGAGCGGGCCATGGCGATGATCAGCCTGGCGCATCCGGATTTTCGCGATGAACTCTTTCACAACGCTCAGGAGGCCGGATTGATTGATCGCAATCGAACACTCAATGAATCCTTATTCGGCGTCTATCCCGTCAGAATGGAGGAAACCCGCTTGTATGACAGCCAGCGGGTAATGTTTCGGCCGGCCAAGCCCGTCG
>JAAENI010000661.1 GCA_024224595.1 Hyphomicrobiales bacterium | reverse complement strand
GGCAAACGAATGACGAAAGGAATGGGCTGTCACCCTCTTGTGGATACCGGCCATTTTCACCGCCCGGGTGATGGCACGCCCCACGGAACCGGCGTACACATGATGCCGCCGCTTGATCCCGGTACGCGGATCCTTGGCCGGAAACTCACCAGGAAACACAAACTGCCATTTCCACTGCCTGGCCGCATTGGGATATTTTCGTGCCAGCGCATGCGGCAGATAAACATCTGCAAAACCGTCAGTGAGGTCCTGGTCAAATTGAATCCTCACCCGTTTCAAATGCTGTCTCAGGTCATTTTGAACGATTTCCGGCAACACCGTGATACGATCCTTGTCACCCTTGCCGGCCCGGACCATGATCGTACTCTTGATAAAATCAACATCCTGGACTCGAATCCGAACACATTCGGCCAACCTTAACCCTGCGCCATAGAGCAAGCGGATGATCAGTTGGCTCTGAGTACTGTCCAGGCAGGTCAATAGCAAATGGACTTCTCCCTGTGTCAGAACCACTGGCTTTCGAGACGGCCTTTTTGCCCTGACCGACGAACTGAAGTCTCCAAGCTCAATCATGAGCACATGCTTATATAGAAACACAATCGCATTCAACGCCTGATTTTGAGTCGAAGCCGTGACTTTTCTATCGACAGCCAAATGCGTCAAGTACCTCTGCACATGCCCGGCCGTCATGTCCTTGGGATGCTGTTTATTGTGAAAGAGAATATACCGCCTGATCCAGGCCACATAGGATTGTTCTGTTCGGTAGCTGTAATGCTTAAGCTTCAATATCTCGCGAACCTGATCAAGCAGCTTTCTCGGCCGACCCATAAGACTCACCTCCTGGTCACCAACTCAACAACACTTTTTTTGACACGGATTTCACAGATTTCACGGATTACAAATACCCAAAAACAAAAAACAAATTCGTGAAGATTCGTGTAATTTTTGGACAACAAACCTAATTCGAGTAACGCTCGACCAATTGGCTCGATTCGTTTAATTCGCGAGAACACACAACCCGAGCGAGCCTGTTTCCGACCCACTCTGTCGCGTTGGTCATTTAACCATACACTTGCAAACCCGCCTGATTTTGTCAAGTCAATACTTGGATATTCCGCAGACAATCATTGCCTGGGCTTCAATAGTGCGGTTTTGCTGCGTAATTTTGTAGATTCAATAGGATGATATTGTGCAATATCGCCGAATATCATCGGATTCTTGGGATAATTTGACTCATTTTACCACTTTTTGTTTTCCAATATTTATGATATTATGCAGTCCAGTGCGGTTTTTAGGATTTTAATGCTGATGTCACGGCGAAAACTGCGTAATATTGTCGGATCAATATTTTATGATATTGAGCAGATATGCAGACTAATCATATGTTATTTGTGACCCGAAGTTGTATGATCGAATGTGTACAAGGGAGGTCTAGTTAGACATACTGAAGACACCTGGCGTATTCCCGCCAGTACCCTAGGTTGGCATGCTGCTGTTGCGTTGATGACAGGGTGTGAAGCCCAACCGACAATGTACCGAATTGGGTCTGAGATCG
>JAAENI010000660.1 GCA_024224595.1 Hyphomicrobiales bacterium | reverse complement strand
CAACTCAAATCCAATATCTTCCAGCTATTCAAACAATATGGCGATGCGATATTGATGGGCAGCCAGAATAATGATGCCGAAGAAGCCCTACTCATAACTGTGATCGAACAGAATATTTCTGATATCCGCACAACAATCGGCAATGAAATTGAATTAGTTGGAGATATGGAGGTTGAAGAACTGGAGAGGCTCGCCAATATCGAAGTGAAAACCCGCGAACTCATTGCCAAATTCCGGTCTTTTAACTTCAGCCAGCCAGACAACCTGATCTCGCGTGACTGGCAGAAACTGTCCCGGATCCTCAACGGCGATATTGATCGTAATTTACGCACCTTGATCGCTACCGCGCTAAGTCACGAACTGGTGGAGTTGAAGGACGCCCGTGCAAAAACAGCAGCACATTCCGTTCGCGTGCAGCGTATTACCCTTGGGTTTACAATTATGGCGATCCTCGTGGCATTCTTGACCTTCTGGGTGTTCCAACGTCAGGTATCCCGCCCGCTCACCCTTCTTAGGGAGGCTACAAACAAACTTTCCAAGGGTGAATTTGATGCGGCTATCAAAATTCCGGGCCAAACAGAAGTTGCCAAGATCAGTAGAGTGTTGGAGATAATGGCGGAAAAGGTGCGCGGAAACACCCAAAGCCTAACCAACGAGAACATAAAACTGGAGAAGGCAGTTCAATCGCGAACCGAGGAATTGCAACGAATGATCGACGAAGCAAAAACCTCGGAAGCTAACCGGCGTCGGCTCCTTGCTGATGTCAGCCACGAGTTGCGCACCCCATTGACTATCATACAGGGTGAAAGCGACATTGCGCTGCGCGGCAAGGAGAAATCGTCTGAGGAATACCGCGAGGCCCTGAAGCGCACCCACGATGCTGCTGCCCATACCGCGCAACTTGTTAACGACTTGCTATTCATTTCCCGGCAGGAGGCTGGGGCAATAAAACTGAAAATAAAAGAATTTGATCTGCATTTACTGATCGACGATACGCTTAAAATGGTCAATGCGGACGTGATATTCGAATCCAGCGTATCACCCACAACAATCAAT
>JAAENI010000659.1 GCA_024224595.1 Hyphomicrobiales bacterium | reverse complement strand
GCAACCAATCGCTCTATTATTGGGACGCAAAGGCATTTCGATAGAAAATGTGGATGAGAAGATATCGATCAAGGATGTTACTCTGCTCGGCGGCACCAGTTTGGAAAATGTCAAAGCAGCATTCAACACCCACGATGTAGCCATCGTAATCATGGGTGCCGGGATTGACCTCAACAAGCGTATCGAGATTGTCGAGTATATTTTTAACACCAGCAAATCCACAACCGTGCACATGAAGGACTGGAATTCCGGCCCGCAGGGCATGACGCCCTTCATTGACCGAATTCTGAATGGATTGCTTGATTAGCAGTGAATAAACAATCATGAATGCGTCAAAATTGGTGTATCATTTGAAGAAGGGAAATGAATTGAACGAGGTTTCGCAAAATCAAAGAGCCGCCGACATCGGGCTCAAATTCCCGGGAACCCCTGGAACCTATAACTGTATTACCGACGTTGAAGGCATTAGCGTCGGGTATACGACAATTATTGAAGGTGAAGGCAGGCTTGTTGTCGGTCAGGGCCCGGTACGAACCGGCGTTACCGCTATCCTTCCAAGGCCCATCAGTGATATTTATCAACCGGTTTTTGCCGGATTATTCAGCTTAAACGGCAACGGAGAAATGACCGGTTCTCACTATATTGAAGAAGTCGGAAAGTTTGCGCTTCCAATCACAATCACCAACACCCATTCATGTGGCATAGCCAGAGACGCGACCATCCGCTGGGCAGCAAAGCAATTTCCAGACTACTTTGACAGCGAATTTGCATTGCCTGTTGCCGCCGAAACCTATGATGGTTTCTTAAATGATATCAATGGAATGCACGTCACAGCAGACCATGTGGAAAACGCAATAGTTAGCGCAGCATCCGGCATCATTGAAGAAGGCAGCGTTGGTGGTGGCACCGGCATGAAGTGCTTTGGTTTCAAAGCAGGATCCGGCACTGCTTCTCGCATTATAAACTACGCGGGTGCAGATTATACACTGGGCACTTTTGTGCAGGCCAATTTTGGTGACAGAGCTGATCTAAAAGTTCTCGGACAACCAATAGGAAAATTCCTCAACGAGCCACAGGTAATACGAAACACTCCAGACAAAAAACTGAGCTCAATCATCGTCATTATTGCAACCGATGCGCCCCTGCTACCCCACCAGCTTAAAAGGCTGGCGCGCCGGGCGACATTTGGCATCGGCAACACAGGCGGATTTGCCCATCATGGCTCAGGCGATATCTTTCTGGCTTTCTCCACCGCAAATGCCCACTCAACTCCCGACCAGAGCGAGGATATTTTGTTAAGTCATCATATCCCGGACGAGCATATGGACATCCTTTTTGAGGCGGTTGTACAATCCACCGAAGAAGCCATCCTAAACAGTCTGATAGCCAATGCGGATATGACGGGTCGCGATGGAAATTTTGTGCCAATGCTGCCTCATGATAAGTTGAAAAATGCTATGGGTGTTTATTAGAGTCTGTTCAAGAATACACAACAGGGTTTGACGGGTCATATTTTGAGGGATCATTGG
>JAAENI010000658.1 GCA_024224595.1 Hyphomicrobiales bacterium | reverse complement strand
CGGGTCAATAAATATCTCGAAAAAGTTTCTGAATACATAGCCCCTCCTTTTCAAGCATTACATGCGACCAAGGCGGAAAAATCTTCAGACGTCACAGCCTCTGGAAAGGCCATAAATGAAGGGCTTGAAAAGCTTATCAAGATGGCTGAAAAAGAGATGTCCACAGCCTTGCAAAACTCTGAAGCCACAAAAAGAAGCGGGATAATCTTTCTGGTTGTTCTGACCATTGGTGCGGTTGTGGTTGCCCTGGTACTGGGTGTTTATATGAGCCGGTACCTGTCCACCAGTATCACGGCCCTGGCAGATGTAACCAAACAGATTGCCCAGGGGGATCTTAAAAAGAAAGTAACCGTATCATCGGCTGATGAGCTGGGAAACCTTGCCAAGGACACCAATGCCATGACAGATAATCTAAAAGCGATTATCAGCCAGATCACCGATTACTCTGGCCAGCTTACCAAGTCATCAAGCGATCTGACGGGGCTTGCAGCTGCCATGTCCAAAGGAGCCCAGGGCATGACCGCCAAGTCTGAATCTGTTGCAGCTGCCGCCGAAGAGATGAGTTCAAATATGAATTCGGTTTCCCAGACATCGGAAGAGGCCGCCACCAACATCAACACTGTTTCCATTGCCACGGATGAAATAAACTCATCCATCAGTGAGATTGCCAAAAGTTCTGAAACCGGCAACGCCATTACCGAAGAGGCCGTACAGAGGGCGGGAAGCGCCACAAAACGCGTCAATGAACTGGGAGATGCGGCCAAAGAGATCAGCAAGGTGACCGAGGTTATCTCAGAAATTTCAGAACAGACCAACCTGTTGGCATTAAATGCAACCATTGAAGCAGCCCGCGCCGGAGACGCCGGAAAGGGATTTGCCGTTGTTGCCTCGGAAATCAAACAACTGGCCCTCCAGACCGCAGATGCCACCAATGATATTAAAAAACGGATTGACAGCATTCAAAACTCCACCGCAGATACGGTTCAGGAGATTGAAGGCGTCGCCAAAATCATTGAAGATGTAAATAATATAGTCGGCAGTATTGCCGCAGCCGTGGAACAGCAGTCGGCAACCACCAGAGAAATCTCCGAAAACATGGGCCAGGCATCAAATGGTCTACAGGATGTCAGCGAGAACGTTGCGCAGAGCACCACGGTTTCCAATGAAATTGCCAGGGATATCGGTGATGTGAATCTCAGCAGCCGGGAAGTCATGGAAAACAGTGAAGTTGTCAACACCAGCAGCGAGGAACTTAAAAAACTCGCCGCCAACCTTCAGGAATTAATCAGCCAATTCAAACTTTAAAGAGATTACGGTGTCTACTAATACCATAACAACCTTTTAAAGGAGGAACAACATGGTCAAAAAAACGTTAATCATTTTTACCGGTCTTCTGGTTGCCTTTTTCATTACAGCAAGTGGATATGCAGAATCGCTT
>JAAENI010000657.1 GCA_024224595.1 Hyphomicrobiales bacterium | reverse complement strand
GGTGTGATGGTATCGCCGCTCTCTATTGACGACGCGCTGGAGCTGATTGAGGTTCGGCTGGCGAATGAGATGTTATGTGTGAAACTGGCCAGCAAACGAATTTCTGCTGCGGACGTTGCCGACCTGGAGGAAATAAACGAACGAATTGCCGACGCATGCCGTACTCGGGAGCGTGACCGGATGATGGCCCTGGATTACCAGTTTCATCAATTGCTGGCGCAAATCGCCGGCAACGCGATGCTGGCGGATATTTTGCGGGTTCTCCATGCCAAGGCACAACGATTCTGGGCCAGCTCGCTGTCGAAAGAGGGCCATATGCAGGAAGTTATCGCGGAACATCAGGCGATCATTGCCGCGCTGGCCGCACAGGACAGCGAAGCAGCCGTGCTTGCGGCAGAGGCACATATTCTATCATTCCGCGGTGCCCTGCTTCGGGGATAACCCAAATCACACGATGCGGATTTCATTAGCAAATGACAGACCTCAAATTTTGAGCCATTGGCACATATAACAATGCGCTAACAACATACGGACTAATTTCCCAGAGATAGCGCCAGGAACAGTAGCCTTGACCAGCACTATCAATTGATAGCTGGTGTCATGTCTGGTCGCCACACCCAAAAGAGTACTGACCAAACAATAATCTCTTGCCACCTTATTTAAATAAGTCAAAATTGTGTCCAATCCTATTTAATTAATGTGTAAAATTATTTATTCATCAATTGGTAAAGAAATTGAGTTGATTTGTTGCTGAAACGACGAATTTTTGAAAAAGAAAAAATGTTTGGTTTCTATTTAGAAAATACGCACGGATAATTTATTTTATT
>JAAENI010000656.1 GCA_024224595.1 Hyphomicrobiales bacterium | reverse complement strand
AGGCAGTTGCTCCAATTGAGCTGTAATCGCATCTTTGACGGGTTGGCAGGAAAAGCCCAGATTTACATTCCACAATCCGCCAACTGCGTCGATCGTTTCATGTCCGTCAATATCCGTGATCCGAACGCCCTGAGCGCCGGTGACAATCGTTGGTGGGTTATTCAGACTGTCAGCGGGATGGGCCATTGGATGCCAAAGGTGTCTGGCGTTATTTTCCTTTAGAAAATTACTGTCTTTCATATTAACTCCTCATAAACCCAATAGCTGCAACGCTTGGCGATAACTATGTTTCGGGTTTTGTACATCGAAGTGTACGGTTTGCAGGCCGACTCTGATCGCACCCTCAATGTTACGCGCCTGGTCATCAACAAAGACGCATTTGTCTGCGCCAAGATCCAGTTTTGCCAGGCATCCTAAATAGGCTGCCGGATCAGGTTTTAGTATGTTGGTGTAAGTGGCGTCGTCAATCACCTCAAATTCATTGAGAAAAGGCAGCTTGGTTCGAAAGTCTGCGCCGTAAAACAAGTCCAGTTCGTTTGACAAAATTGCCAATCGAACGCCTGCATCGGTGGCCTTGTTAATGGCTGCATAAAATTCCGGGCGGATGATTTTCTCCGGTGAAGTGCCGCGCGCTGCCTTGACGAAGTCTGACATTGCCGACCAGTTCTTACCAACCATACGCGACACTTGTTTAGTTCGCTTAAGCCAGTAATAGCGTTCTGAAATCTCATCGCGCTGCATAGATTGCCACAGGGCATCATGTTCCGGGTCAAAGGGTCCGCGCCAACTTAGCGAACCTGGCGAAAGTCCCAATGCACTTTCAGTGAGTTCATGTGTTTCAAACATCGTTCGCGTCACCACACCACCAAAATCGAGAATAAGCGCGGATGTATTACCGGGCATTTTCCCAAATCCTTTCTATTTCCACCGGAATTGCACCGCCCAACGCAATCGATACCTGCATGCTGCTGGATTTTAAAGCGTCAACTATTTCCGATATTTTGTCTTCACTTTGGCGCGAAATGGGAACAGCTACCGCAAGAGTGCCGATTATTTTCTGCTCCTTGCCATAAATTGGCGTGGCAATCGAAAACACTTCTTTTTCATAGCCCTGATCACAGAAAGCATACCCGTTCCGACGCGTTGTTGTTACCACGTCCTGCAAAACATCGGGATTGGTTATTGTCAATCCGCTGTAATTCTTAAGCGGTTTCGACAATACGCTTTGAAGTAGATTTTCTGAACCAAAAGCAAGCAATACCAGACCGGACGAAGTAGCATGCATGGGTAATAACTCGGCCTCATCAAAATATACTCGTGTGCCGTGGACTTGAATATCAGCACAATATAATGGTGACATCGCATCTCCCTGAAGAAGCGATAAGTGCACTAATTCTCCCAATTGGCGCGAAAGATCATCAACCCATTTTGAAACAGCTTCACGCATGGGGAATGTTCGTTCACGCACCGAAGCCAGTCTTAGAACTGCAGGGCCCAGGCGATAGTTCTTGGTATTTGAATTCTGCTCCACAAAACCGTTTTCCCGTAATTCAATCAAATGTCGATAGACCGTTGCCTTGTCTTGTTTTGATATCATTTTGAATTCACTCAAACCTATCTCCGGACGCGCAGAAGTAAATTCATTCAATAATTTCAGTGCCTTCGTAATAGTGCCCATTAATAAATTGTGCCCTTACCTGCAGCGGATTTAGTGTCGTGATTGCCGCATAAATGGAATGTTGACAGAATTCAATTAGGAGTGCAATATGTTTTTGCAACAACGGTTCAAATAATGAACCGATTTTATTTGAAAACATAACCGGACATTAGTCTGATAACCGGACATTAGTCTGATAAAAGGGAGGAATGCATGTTCAAGAAAACGTTAATCGCCGGAGCGGCAGTTGCCGCCACACTAGTATCTGCCGGTCAGGCATTTGCGGAATATCCTGAAAAACCAGTTCAGTTTATTGTGCCCTGGCCTCCAGGCGACCTGGAAGACGTGCTAACGCGTATGATCGCCGATGAATTTCAAAAAACCTACAATGTGCCGGCAGCAGTCGTCAATAAACCTGGTGGCGGCGGCGGCCCATTTCCTGGTGCTGTGGAAGTGGCAAATGCCCCCGGTGATGGTTATACTATCGGGTCATTTATTATAGCTGTCCCAACTATTGGACCAAATATTGGCATCCCCGAATTAAGTCCCAACCCGTTTGAGCCATTGGGCAATTTCCTTACCTATCCATTTGTTATCGCTGCCAGTAAAGATGCGCCTTACAATGATATCGCCGGTTTGGCTGCACATGCCAAGAAAAACGATGTCGCCCTGGGCCATTTTGGCGCGCCGCTTATTCCAACCCGAGTTACTCTGGCACTGGCGAAAAAATTGGATTTTGAATTTGCCTCTGATGCGGCATTCGATGCTCTGGACTGCAATACGCTTGCCTCTGGCGACGTCGATGTAATCAACACGACGCTTCAGTTGATTTTGCCCTGCATGGATAAAGTCAAAATACTGGCATCAATCGGTGGGGAGCGTATTTCTCTCACGCCTGACACCCCGACAGTTGGTGAACTTGTACCAGAGTTGAATATTGCACTGTGGAATGGATTGTTCGTGCGCAAGGAAACGCCGGCAGATGTTCGTGAGAAAATTATTGCTGTCGCCAAAAAAGTTGCTCTATCCGATGCGGCTAAGAAATTAGCAAGCGAGACTGGTGCTTTGATATATTGGCAGGATACTGCAGATGCTAATGCACAAATTGAGAAAGACAACAAAACACTTGCTGTCATGGGTAAATTGCTCGGTAATTAATTTATAAAAAATAACAATCGGCAAGCAGTTCTCTTCAAATGGTGCTTGCCGATTGACAGCAATAAACATCTAACAAAGCCACAAAGGCAGGATGAATATGTCTCGTGCACACACCTTGCAGGATTTGTTCAAACGTTACCGCAGACCGGGCGATTTGGTTTTTGCCATATTATTTCTGATATTTTCTGGTTGGCTGTTAAGTCAGTTGGGAAATCAAACACAATGGACGCCGCGAACAAAACTGTTTGCCCAGCCTTCATTCTGGCCAACTGTTTCCCTGGCCCTAATGACTTTGTTTGCATTACTGCACTGGATAGGCTCAATCTGTTCACCACGTATTCTTGGGCGCTGGGCTGAGGTGCAATTCTGGATTCGTGCCATAGAGTATGCTTTGTGGTTCATGGCATATGTTATGATTGTTCCTTATCTGGGATACCTGCCGTCAACAATAATCTTCATATCCATTTTGACATTGAGAGTTGGATATCGTGACCTGAGATTTATTGGGGCGGCTGTAGCCGTTGGCTTTGCCGTGGTTGTGATTTTCAAATCCCTTTTACAGGTGAAAGTTCCCGGTGGGCTGATTTATGAATCTTTACCGGATGGAATTCGGGCATTTATGCTGACTAATTTTTGAGGATGATTTTAGAGTACTTTTGATGAAATATGAACCGTTTGATGCCCTGTATTGGTCCACTCAGCTAGACGCGGAGCGCCGCGCGATGCTCATCCGTTGGGCAAGTTTCGCAACGACGCTGATGGGCCAATACAGGTTACCCGTTTTTCTACTTAAGCCATTGAAACAATTTGATAGATGGGCCCGTTCGAAATTGTCCACCAGCGTCGTTGAATCGTGTTTATGGTGCTTTGGCACCACTGCGCACAATTCACCTGGCAAGTGAACAATTTCGAATCGGTCAAACGATTCATATTTTATCGAAAGTGTTCTAACATGGGCAACCTTCTTTCTGGCATTCATATGCTTCTCAATTTTGAGGTAATGGCGGCTTTGTTTCTTGGGTCAATTGGCGGTGTATTAATCGGTGCGATTCCGGGCGTGGGCGCTGCTGTAGCAATCGCAATACTGCTTCCTGCAACCTTTTCCCTTGAGCCGTTAGTAGGATTGACAATTCTACTTGGGATTTATGGTTCCTCTATGTATGGCGGATCATTGCCTGCCATTCTTATAAATACGCCAGGAACCGCAGTAAACGCTTTGACGACCTATGACGGTTATCCCATGACAAAGCGAAATGAAGGACGTCGCGCACTGGCGCTAGCATATTCCGCATCATTTTTTGGCGGTGTTTTCGCAATATCATGCCTCATTGTATTGTCACCGCTGTTGGCGTTGATCGCACCGCATTTCGGCTCCCGAGAGATATTTCTAGCAGCACTTCTGGGTATTATACTGGTCGTACTTGCACATCGTGGTCAGGTATTTGCTGCAGGTATGTTGGCTTCCTTTGGTATTTTCATCAATACTATCGGACTTGAACCGGTGAAATATACCAAACGCTTTACCTTTGATCAGACCTGGCTAGCATCGGGGATAAATTTGATTGTCGTCGTTTTGGGATTGTTTGCACTCAGTCAGGCATTCTTGCTGCTGGTTGAAAAAGATAAAAGCCCCAAACCGCAACCCATTAGCGGCGGTTTGCTTTCAGGAATGAAAGAACTCTTTGGTCATAAACGGGTGGCAACTGTTTCTGCATCATTTGGCGTAATGATGGGTATGATCCCGGGTGTCGGAGAATTTACCGCACAGTTTTTGTCCTATACCTATGCCCGAAAAACATCCGCCAAACCCGATGAATTCGGCAAGGGGTCGCCGGAAGGACTAATTGCTTCGGAAGCATCAAATAACGCGGTGCCGGGTGCTGCAATGATTCCTCTACTGGCACTTGGCATTCCAGGCGAAGCTTTGACCGCGATGATGCTCTCTGTATTTTATGTGCACAATGTCATACCGGGACCGCAGTTATTTCAAAACAAGATGGATTTTGTGATGGCCCTTTATATGGCCATGCTGATCCTGAATGTCATAGTATTGGTATTTTTGATATTCTCTACCAATCTAATAACCAAAATTATTCAAGTCCCTACGCGGTTTTTGGGTGTTGTCATTTTGGTATTGGCATTTGTCGGTGTTTATTCGTTGCGTAATTCAATCACTGATTGCGCCATCGCTGCCGGATTCGGTGTTTTTGGTGTGATTCTTAAACGATTGAATTTACCGATAGTTCCCATAATACTCGGTATGGTTTTGGGTGGAATTATGGAAGTAAAGCTTCGTAGTTCTATGGCAAGAGTGAAATCACCGCTAGATTTTGTTGATCGGCCCATTGCGGCAGTATTTGTCATATTAATTGTGCTGGTTATCGTCATGCATATCCGCATGATGATTATCGAACACAAAACCCGGCTCAAAGAAAATGAAACAGATCATGATTTGCACGACAGTCAGTTACGGTAAGAATAATGCTTGATCAGAACAAAATTGATAGTTTGAGTCGGAAAAATATCGCGTCCCGTGGCCACATAATTGGTGATCAGGTTGACGTAGCACGAGATGAAGATGCGCTCGACGTTCTGTCTCCAATAGACGGATCCATATTGACAACAATTGCTGCCGGAACAACCCGGCATGCACATCTCGCCATCACTTCAGCCCGCGAGGCCCGTGAAGATCGTCGCTGGTGCGGGCAGCCTCCCTCTGCGCGAAAAAAAATTATGCTCAAATGGGCAGATTTGATTGAGGCTGAAACTCTTGAATTAACTGTGCTGGGTGTACGTGACAACGGTACGGAAATAAGCATGGCAATTAAGGCAGAAGTCGGATCGGCCGTAAATACAATTCGCTATTATGCCGAAGCACTGGACAAACAATACGGTCAGATTGCACCGACTGGTGAAGACGTTCTTGGACTTGTTCATCAAGAACCAGTCGGCGTTGTAGGCGTGATCGTGCCGTGGAATTTCCCGCTAATGATCGGTTCCTGGAAACTTGCACCGGCATTGGCGATGGGAAACTCTGTTGTCCTCAAACCACCTGAAACCGCGTCACTTACATTACTGCGGATTTGCCAACTGGCACTTGAAGCTGGTCTCCCACCTGGTGTTCTAAATGTAATTACGGGCGAAGGCAGTGTAGTTGGCGAAGCCATCGGTCTGTCCATGGATGTCGATGTTCTGGCTTTTACCGGTTCAGGCGTGACAGGAAGAAAACTATTAGAATATTCCGCTCGCTCAAATATGAAACGTTGTTTTCTTGAATTGGGCGGAAAATCTCCAAATATTATTTTTGACGATGTACCCAATCTTGCTGAAGCAGCAAAGGTCAGCGCTGCAGCAATTTTCAGGAATTCCGGGCAAGTCTGTGTTGCGGGCTCCAGATTATTGGTCGAAGAAGGAATATATGAAGAATTTTTACAATTACTGGCCAAACAATCTGAGGCAATGAAAGTTGGCAATCCACTGGATATCAAAACTCAATCCGGAGCAATCAACAATATTGGTCAGTTGGAGCGAAACCTGGAATTCATTCGTTGTGCCCAGAAAGAAGGTGCTGATCTCTATTCTGGCGGGCATCAAATTCTAAAAGAGACCGGCGGATATTATATCGAACCAACAATACTCACCAATGTCGGTGCTCACGACAACATAACCCGCAATGAAGTTTTTGGGCCGGTTCTCGCCGTCAGTGCTTTCAGCGGCGAAAAAGCTGCAGTCTCGATTGCCAACAGCACAGATTATGGGTTGGCCGCTGGTGTTTGGACAGCAGATTTAAGTCGCGCCCATCGTATGATCCGGGCAATACGCTCAGGCGTTGTTCACGTCAATACCTATGGTGGAGCAGATATTACTGTACCGCTTGGCGGGGTAAAGCAATCGGGCAATGGCCATGATAAATCTTTGCATGCATTTGATAAATATACAGATTTGAAAACTGCCTGGATCAAGCTATAGGGATTCCGAGCGTGGATATAAAGACAATATTATTGATCGGCACTTTTGATACAAAAGATGACGAACTTGGTTATATGGCTGATTGTATTACTGCTCAGGGCGGGCAGGTGGTAACGATGGATGTCAGTGTTTTGGGTGACCCCAGGCATCCAACGCGTTATTCAAAACATGACGTTGCTGAAGAAGGCGGTAGTTCAATTACCGCCGCAATTGATAGCGGCAATGAAAATCTTGCCATGCAAATCATGGCAAAAGGTGCCTCGGCTTTAACTGCCCGATTATATCATGAGCAGGTTTTTGACGGAATGGTCGTTCTTGGCGGATCAATGGGCACTGATTTAGCCCTTGACGTGTGTGCTGCTCTACCCCTTGGCGTCCCAAAATATATTGTTTCAACGGTGTCTTTTTCGCCATTGATACCCCCCCACCGACTGGCAGCCGACACCCAGATGATACTTTGGGCGGGTGGCCTGTATGGCTTGAACTCAATATGCAAGTCATCCCTTTCGCAAGCCGCAGGCGCTGTATTGGGAGCCGCCAGGGCGGTGGAAAAACCACAAAAGAAATTACCTTTGATCGGGATGACGAGCCTGGGCAAAACTGCATTAAGATATATGGTGTCATTGAAACCCGCGCTCGAAGACAGAGGGTTTGAAGTTGCAGTATTTCATGCCACGGGAATGGGTGGTCGTGCGTTCGAAGCACTTGCTCAACAAAAAGCATTTGCTTGTGTTTTTGACTTTTGTACCCAGGAATTAGGCAATCATATCCACGGTTCCAATATATCCGCTGGCGCCGACCGGCTGACAAATGCAGGTAAAAGTGGCATTCCTCAGTTGGTTGCACCGGGTTGTTATGATCTGGTGGATATTGTTGGTTGGCATGAGATTCCAGCTAAATGGAGCGCTAATGTTACGCACGCCCATAACCGATTGCTGACTTCAGTCGTACTCGACGATGACCAGCGACGGGAAGTAGCCAGAGCTCATTCAACCCAGTTGGCAACAGCTGAAAGTGAAACTGTGTTGTTTTTACCAAACGGCGGTTGTGGTGAATGGGATCGTCCCGGTGCCGATTTGCATGATGCCAAAGGCTTAGCCGAATTTTGCGATGAGCTTCAAAAAACCAGCCCTGAAAATATTACGCTGCGAGAACTGGATTGCCATATTAACGACGCCCAATTTTCAGATGCAGCTTTGGCAGTATTCGATGATTGGTGTGAACGAGGAATTGTTTCTAGCCATGTCGGCTAACACGATGACAGTGGGTTTAGTTACTTAATTTACCGATCTAATTCGTCCAGAGCATTTAGTAAATCAAGCAATTGTGCAACATTCTGCCGACCAAACTGTTCCTCCAGACTGTTAGATATTTTTCTCGATTCCGCCATATTGTCTTTAATCAGGGTTTGTCCAGCTTTGGTAATATTTATGATTTGTCGCCGCCGGTCTTTGGTATCGCGGGTGCGTGTGACATAGCCATTTTCACACAATGTTTGAATAATTCGAGTCAGGCTCGGCATTAAAAGACAGGCACGTTTGGCAATTTCAGAAGCGTCTGTCTGCCCGGTTTCATCCAGCACCCGCAGTACCCGCCATTGCTGTTCGGTGACCCCTGCTTTCAACAGCATTACACGGATAGGTCCCATAACCTTTTCCCTGGCCCGCAGCAATGCGATGGGTAAGGATCGGTCAGTTGGGCTGTTCAATGAAAAAGGTTTTTCGGATTTACTCATGGATATCACTTAGGCGTAGTTTTTCGACTTGGCAATATTAGAAATATAGATAGGGCACGTATTGACAATGAGATTAAATTTACTTAACATGTTAAGTGTTATTGTTTCAAAGGAGTGACATGTGGCTCATTTTACGCTGGAATATTCATACAACATGGAGAGTGTTACCGATATTGCGAAGCTTTGCGATGTCATTCGCAGGGCCGCCATTCTAACGGGCGTATTTGCTTTGGCTGGAATTCGAGTGCGTGCATTACGCGCCGAGCATGTAAGCATCGCAGATGGTGATCCGAGCCATGGTTTTATTGATATTTCCATACGTCTGAGAGCAGGCCGTGATCTGGAAGCTCGAAAAGCCGCTACAACTGCAATTTTCAGGTCTGCTGAAGAGTTTCTGGCTCCGGTTCTCAAAACCCATCCAATCGCATTATCACTGGAAATGCGGGACATTGATCCCGAGCTTAGTCCGAAACTAAACACCATTCGCGATCATATTAAAGAAAGCTAATCCGATGTCTGAACTGGAAGCAAATGTAGCGAAATTGTCTGGTCATCTTGCCCGTTTTGCAGAGACAGGGGTTTTAAATCAGATTGGTGGAAAACCGGTGCAGGCTTTGTCTGGTGAGACCTTTGACAACCATTCTCCAGTTGATGGAAAGTTTATTTGCAAGATCGCCAGATCTGGCTCTGAAGATATTGATGCAGCCGCCAGAGCGGCTTGCGTAGCGTTCCCACAATGGCGTGACATGGATGGTAAAGAACGCAAGAAAATTCTGCACAAAATCGCCGATGGTATTGTTGAAAGATCAGAAGAAATCGCTTTTGCCGAATGTTATGATACCGGACAGGCCCTGCGTTTCATGTCCAAAGCCGCGTTACGCGGTGCAGAAAATTTTCGATTTTTCGCTGATCTTGCGCCCTCGGCTCGTGACGGAAAACAGCTTCCCTCACCCACTTTGATGAATGTTACAACCCGCCTGCCAATTGGCCCTGTCGGTATCATTACGCCGTGGAATACGCCCTTTATGCTGTCGACCTGGAAAATTGCACCCGCACTCGCTGCCGGGTGTACCATTGTCCATAAACCAGCTGAGTTTTCGCCAATTACCGCCCGTATATTGTTGGAAATTGCCGAAGAGGCCGGTCTGCCCCCGGGTGTATGGAATTTGGTGAATGGATTTGGTGAAGATGCAGGCAAGGCGTTGACCGAACACAAGTTGATCAAGGCAATTTCCTTCGTTGGGGAATCAAAAACCGGCTCAATGATCATGCGCCAGGGTGCAGATACATTGAAACGTGTTCATTTTGAACTGGGCGGGAAAAATCCGGTAATTATATTTGATGATGCTGATCTCGACCGAGCCCTGGATGCGGCGATATTCATGATCTACTCATTAAATGGTGAGCGCTGCACCTCGTCTTCACGTTTGCTGATTCAGTCATCAATTGCCGACGAATTTTTGGCTCGCCTTGTGAAAAGGGTTGAAAATATT
>JAAENI010000655.1 GCA_024224595.1 Hyphomicrobiales bacterium | reverse complement strand
TCAAACATATCGCGCACACGGCTCGCACCAACACCGACAAACATTTCAACAAAATCGGACCCCGAAATCGTAAAGAACGGCACGTTCGCCTCACCCGCAACTGCTCTGGCCAATAAGGTTTTACCAGTTCCCGGAGGTCCAACCAACAATACACCACGAGGTATACGCCCACCAAGACGTTGAAATTTTCGCGGATCACTTAAGAATTCAACAATTTCTTCGAGATCTTCTTTTGCCTCATCGATACCAGCTACATCTTCAAAAGTGACTTTGCCGTGCGCCTCCGTCAGCATTTTGGCTTTTGATTTGCCAAACCCCATCGCTTTGCCACCGGAACCCTGCATCTGCCGCATGAAAAATATCCACACGCCCAAAATGATGAACATTGGTGCCCAGCCGATCAATGCCTGCAATATCCCCCCTGACCCACTTTCCGGTTCAGCGTTAAATGAAATACCACTAGCTTCCAGATCAGCAACCAGATTAGGATCATCTGGAGAATAGGTTTCAAATCGACCGGAGGAATCTGAATAATTACCTGTAATCTGACGCCCAGATATCGTCACCGATTTAATGCGCTTGTTTTTAACATTTGCCTTAAACTGTGAATAGGTGATTTCTTCAACCGATCCGCGTTGAGAGGTATTTTGAAAAAGATTGAACAAAGCAATAAGCAGAACACCAATTATGGCCCACAGCGCCAAATTTCTGAAATTCGAATTCATAAAAGTTTTCCCAAGAGAAATACACGTACAAGCTGATCTGAAACAGCCTTTACAGCCAAGATAGGTGTGAAACAAGCCAAAGCCAAGGAATTGCGGTAATTTTCAGCATATTTACTTCGGTTTGGTGAATTTTATCAGAAATAACCTGATTCTGACCGGGCCATCCGCCGATTTTGGATCATTGTTCAAATTGTAGCCTTTCATATTTGTGTGGAATAGTAATTGATTCACTCACCTTTTATCGAATTGATCAAATCGGAATGACTTGTCTGCAATTCGATGCTTTTCACCCATTCAAGTAATGCAAAATCCCATTCAGGACAAAAATTTTCAATCGCCAGCGCCCCTGTACGCAATTCCAGATGAGGCGGCAATAATGAACGGTCAAATTGAATGGGGATAGTTAACCCCGAAGCCGTTGTAATCAAGGGGGATGACAGCAAAATGGATTTACGGACAGACTTGAATTTGCAGCTTCTATCTTTTTTTGCCACCGCTATATATTCTGCTGACATAGCTTCAATTCGGATATTTTCCTGACTATCGTTAATTATTTGGAGACGCCCGTCCCAAAAATGGCTTTCGCCCGGACCAATCATTGTCGAATTCAGATTTCGGGCTTCACGATATATTTCCAACTTGTGACTATCAATATCAATAACACAATTACCCAGCGTTACCCGTTTGCTACGCCCGCAGTTTATATCATCCAAAACTGGTTGCAGTTGTCGATCGGAAACAAGGTAGAGCCCGCCGCCAGCGCCAGCGATTACCGCTTTAATGGACATCAGCAATACCGGATAAGGTGCAGCACGCAACTCTTTTGAATCCAGACCAAACACCTGGCCAAAATTTGGCGTGCAACAATCGGCCAATAACCTGGCCGCTGCCCGCGACACAACTTCACGCATTCTTCCCATCACTGCTGAATACCTCAACAGGTTGGACTTTTTCCTTGTGTCACCTCTTAATTCATTTCGCAAACGAATACGCTCATAGACTTCATCATGATTGCTTGGGTCTTCAATCCAGCTTTGAGACACATCATTCAGATATGTTCTTAATTTATCCCTTGTCACACCCAGGAATGGCCGTAGTAATAAAGTGCCTCCGCTTAGCAATGTACGCCTGCACATTCCCGAATGACCTCTGCCACTGGAAACCTGATCGGATTTTGACCGTCGCAATCGCATCAAAACAGTTTCCGCCTGATCATCGCTGGTGTGCCCCGTAACGATAATTCTTACACCGATATCGCGGGCAAATTCTTCTATCAGGTCATATCGGGCATTTCGCGCTGCTGCACTTATCCCCGATGTTGGTTTGATGCCATCCCATGCAAGCGTAGTATGAACAATATCAAGACGATCACAAACCATGGCAACAAAAGCCGCCTCCGCGGCCGCTTCTGCCCGCAGGCCATGATCAACGGTTACAGCATGAATTTCCCGACCGGTCTTTTTTGCCCACACATTGGCAAGAAATAATGCAGCCATTGAATCACTCCCGCCCGACACCGCGACAATAATTGAACCTTTTTCGCGGACGAAATTAAACGCATCATCCAGCAAGAGGTTGTTTTCTCCCATATTCTGCACCTTCAGGAAGTTATGCTTCTGTTCCAGTTTTAGTGGACATATGATCAAGATATCTGAACACAGATATAGCAACAATTACCAGTGGTTTATTTCAGACTTTTGTGATTGAGCACGGAATTAATACCAAATGCTCTAACGGTTCAGGCAATGAGCTGAACCCTGTTCATCCCGCACCCGTTTTCTGAGCATTTTGCTGATACCAGGATATTTCTTATAAACTTTTACATAGGTAGCACAAGCGAGTTCGCGCTGCTGCATCGCCGCCAGTGATACACCCAGTTTTAACAATGCCTGAGGTGCAATTCTGGCGTCAGGCCAGTTTGTATGGGCAGACAGGAATACTTTAGCCGCTTCTTCGTATTTGAACTGGGAAAACAGGCTTTCCCCCAACCAGAAATGAGCCTTCGCAATTTTTTTGTCCTCGGGATAGCGCTCTATGAACCGGTCAAATACTTTTTCGGAAAACAGGTAGTCGCCGGACTGAAAATAACCGAAACCCAATTCATAAGTTTTCCCCGCATTTTTCGCTGCCTCCAGTCTGGTTTGCATCTCATCTTCAGGGCTGATTTGTACCTGATCAACTGACCCGGGTAGCCGAGCGGTTAAATCCAAAGGTTTGCCCACTGCTGAATCGATGACATTTCCCAAGGAATCGAAGGTGATTGTTCCCAGCGATACTTCTTTTCCGTTTTCATCTTTTTCAGAAGAATTTCCCTCATATAGCTCAACCCCGTCAATCATGCGGGGTTGACGTTGTGTTTTTGATTTGCCGTCTGAAGTTCTGTTAACTACAGTCACTTCAGACGGTAATGACTTTCCCAACAATGAATCATCCTTTTTCCCAAGTTGAATATTTTTATTGGTTTCCTGATGGTCCAGTCGCCCTTGTTTCTTGCCTTCCAGTTCCTGAAACCGGAATTCATTATCTTCTTGCATTTTTCGTATTTGTTCCTGCAACTGCAACAACTGAAAATTCAGTTCTTCAATTTGCCCGTTAAGACGGCGCATCTGGTCCTCCAGCTGATTGACGCGAAACGCCGCATCGTTCGCCTGAGCGATACGAATAGCTGGATGATTTACTTCCAGCTCGGGTGATTTGCCAATTGCGATTTTATATCCGTTCTCATTTTGAAGCGCATTCGCACCCGAAGTGATCGCAAATATTAAACCCAATCCAAACAGGCTAGTTTTCAATTTCCCTGACTGTAATTCGTCAGCACATCCCCAGCAAAAATCCATTTTCATCCTCAGTAAAATCAACAATACAAGACATGTCACAGCCTTCCGTGACAAAATACATCTGAAACAGGCGAAATTTTGACAATGGTTTTCATGACAAACAAAACAGGCGGCTCGCGAGAGCCGCCTTTGTTGACGATAGAATGGTGCGCGCTCTGATGCAAGCATCATGCTCACCAGGCCCAATAGACGATCAACCTGATGGTGAGGCCAGCAATGTCACTGCCCGTCGGTTTTGAGACCAGCATGAAATATCATTGCACACGGCAACCGGGCGCTCTTTGCCAAACGAAATAGTACGAATCCGCTCCCGGCCAACACCACGCACTGCCAGATAATCTCTGGTTGCAGCCGCCCTTCTTGCTCCCAGCGCGAGATTGTATTCCCTTGTCCCGCGTTCATCTGCATGCCCTTCGATAGTAACAGGATTATTGGGATAGCGAAGCAGCCATTGGGCCTGCTTGTCCAGCGTAGTGCGCGAACTGGCAGTCAGGGAGGTGGAATCTGTTTCAAAAAACACCCGGTCACCAACATTGATTGTGAAATCCTGCTGAGAACCCGGCGTGGCATTGTTCAAACCCAGATCGTTAGCATTCCCGGGTAGTTTTTTGGTTGCACACCCTGCGAGCAATAAAGCCCCAAACAATACAAGTACAAATCTTGCTTTGGTTGCATCGGTTACCGGTTCAGCACACAACTCCACAGACGAAATCATCGTCCATTACTCCTTTACTAGAAATATTTACCTGTCAATAACCATGTCAGAGTTAATTTATCGCCAACAAAACGGGTTAATATCTTGTTAAATTTTAACCAACTTCATCAGAGCCATGCGGACCTGAATTGAAGAATGAATCATTCCAACTGCAATAGGTATTTCCATCATTAGCCATTGGCCTTGAGTATGGCTTTATTCAGACCAAATGAAATTATGAAAGTAGGAAATAACCGTACGGTAAATTTAGTGTTAATCTAGCAGGGGAGACCATGCCGGGTCAGATGCATATGATTCAGTTGGAACCAGTCGCTCATGATATCCTGTCAAATCAATTGAAAAAAGCCGCGGACCTCCGTCTTCACCCCGTGTTTCCCTGAAAAACATCAGTACACGACCATTGGGAGCCCATGTAGGTCCTTCATTGTGGAAGCCCTCAGTTAAAATTCGTTCTTTGCTGCCATCTGGTCTCATAACCCCGATGAGAAACTTGCCACCACTTTGTTTGGTAAACGCAACCAGGTCACCTCTGGGCGACCAGACCGGTGTGGAATATCGGCCGTTGCCAAATGAAATTCGCTGAGTATTGGTACCATTCGCACTCATTACGTAGAGTTGTTGGCGTCCGCCACGATCCGATTCAAACACGATCCGGTTGCCATCAGGTGAGTAGGATGGTCCAGTATCAATTGCCGCCGTATTCGTCAAACGGGTGGTTTTACGTGAACGCAGATCCATTGTATAAATATTCGCGTTCCCGTCAATTTGGAGACTCATAATCACTTTTTGACCGTCTGGAGAAAACCTCGGCGAAAACGTCATGCCCGGGAAATTGCCGACAATCTCCCGTTGACCAGTCTCAATCTGCAACAGATAGACGCGCGGCTGCCCGCCTTCAAAAGACATATAGGTAATTTCCTGGCGGCTTGGGGAGAATCGCGGTGTCAAAACCAGGTCACTGCCTCTGGTAAGAATTTTTCGGTTGGCCCCATCCTGATCCATGATCGCCAGTCGCTTAACCCTTTTATTCTTGGGACCAGTCTCATCCACATAAACAATGCGAGAATCAAAGTAACCTTTTTCACCGGTCAAGCGTTTGTAAATCGCATCTGAAATAATATGGGCAATCCTCCTCCAGTTGCGTGGCGTGGTAAAGAACTGCTGACTGGCCATTTCGTCAGCGCCAAACACATCCCAAAGACGATACTCTACTTTCAATCTGCCATCATTCTCGCGAACGATACGACCCGTTACCAGTGCCTGTGCATTGATAACCCTCCAATCTTCAAATCGCGGAACGATATTGGAATCTTTGATTTTCTGAATAAACGCGTCTTTATCAATTGGTTTAAAAATGCCCGAATTCTTCAGGTTGGATGAAATTACACGCCCAATATCATCAGCGATTCCCCTTTGTTTGCCAGATCCCAGAAAATCGGCAATGGCGATAGGCAGCGGTTCAATATTACCTTTCGTAATATCAATTTCCACAACGGCCATTGCAAAATTAATCATGCTGGTGACAGCCAAAATCAGGCTAAAGGCGATACACATCATGATTTTACGGATTATTGGCATAGATTAAAAGCTCACAAAAAAATTATACTATTAGAACATTTGGCTGGGGTCAAAATTTACCACGACTTGCGACCATGTATCATACTTGGCTTTTGGGAGATTATAAGGCGCACAACGCAATACTGCACGTCTGGCACTTTCTGCAAAGGCCCGTCGTGTCTGACTTTGTCCCCCTGTCGCCTTGATATCAACGCTACCCTCAATACTACCGTCTTTGGCCAGATTCATGGTAATTGTGACCCGCATATCCTCGATTTCGGAAAGACCCGCCGGGACTGTCCAACACTGCTCGATAGCGCCGCGCAGAGAATCCATTTCCCCACGCGAAAGTTTAGCAGAACTATTTGATTTTTCCGATCCAAGTGACGCTTTCTTGGTAGTCCGTTTTTTCCCGGTGGCGGAAGGGTCCTTCTTATTCAACAGTGCCGCAATCTTGTCCTCATTCGAAGGTTCCACTTTCTTGGCCGAGGCTTTCTCTATTGCTTTTTTGATCTCATCCGGTTTTTTACGCTGCTTGGTTTTAGCTGTCTTTGCCTTTGGTGGTTTTGGGCGCAAAACTGGCAAGGGTGCCTGCTCCGGTAGTTTTGCTGATTTCTGACCTGCATCCGCTTTTGCCGGAGAATCTTCAAGTGTTTCGCTGTTCACCGGTTTTGGAGGTTCATTTAGCGAGGAAATCTCATTCGTTGGTACTGGAGTTTCCTTACTGGATTTTTCCGGTTGTGCCTTTGCCTTGATGATCGGTGTGGGCTCAGATACCTCTGCTGAGGGCGGAGGAGCACTGACTTCAACCTGTTCTGGCTTTGGCGGCGCTTTGGATTTGGTCTTAATATCGATCTTGGTATCACCAGTATTTTTTGCCGGTTCTCTTTCTTTCGGATTCTTCGTCTCTTTAGGAGCAGGCTTTTCCCTTTTTCTGGCATTTGCATCTCCCTCAACGGAGCGCGTGAACTCATCAAAGGGTATGAAATCAGCAGACAAGGTTTCGACTTTAGCAACTTCAAATGGCTTTGGCGCAGAAATATTCCACAAACCCCATGTTAAAATGGTGGCATGAAGGGTGCTGGAAATTACGACGCCTATTTTCATCGGATGATGCTCAATTACCCGAGGATGTTATCGGATTGGTAATGGCTGAAACGACAACATCTTCTGGCAAACCCAGCAAATTGAATTTAAACCCGGCACTGTGTATATTACCCAGCGCTTTCAGAACGAAACCATACGCAACCTGCTTGTGGCCTCTTACAAATATCGCACCACTATATCCTCGCTCAGAAATCGCTTTGAGGCGCGGAACAATTTCTTCCGGCAATATCACATCATTCTGAAGATAATAGGAACCGTCTTCAGCAATTGAGAATGTTATTGGATCTGTTTCTGCATTGGGTGTTTCACCTTTTATCTTCGGCAAATCAATAGGGATGCCTGACAGCAGCAAAGGTGCAGCGACCATGAAGATGATCAGCAGTACCAGCATAACATCAACAAATGGCGTGACATTGATTTCGCTCATTGGCAGATGTCTTTTAGAGCGCCTTCGTTTGGAACTGCGTTCCCCGGAATTTCCTGTTGCAATTGCCATTTCCATTTACCCGAAAGAATTAGTTTTACCCGATAACGAAATCTGCCGCGGCTTTCAGAGTTCGCTCAATTAATCTCGATCTGGTCGATCACTCGCGTGGTTTGTTTCTTTCATCAATCTGTCGCGAAAGTATGGCAGAAAATTCATCTGCAAAACTCTCAAGGCGCAAAGTTATTTTTGAAACATCTGAAGATAGTTTGTTGTAAAAGATAGTGGCTGGAATAGCTGCCAGAAGACCAAGAGCTGTAGCCATAAGGGCTTCGGCAATGCCTGGCGCTACAACTGCCAGATTAGTAGATTTTGATCCTGCGATCGCCTGAAAAGATGTCATGATACCAATCACAGTACCAAACAATCCAACAAAAGGCGCAGCAGAACCTACAGTCGCCAAAAATATCAATCTGCGTTCCAGGCGCTCTGCCTCTCTGGCCAAAGATACATCAAGCACTTTGTCTATACGTGTCTGAAGGCCAATTTGCGAACTGGCACCGCGTTCATAAGAGCGTTTCCATTCATACATCGCAGCCACAAAAAGTGATGCCATTCCCGTTGGCGTTTTTTCGGATACACTCTGATACAATTCTTCCAGGGACTGACCAGACCAGAATACTTTTTCAAATCGATTAAGCTGACGTCTGGTGCGACCATATAAAAACCACTTGTCCAGAATAATCGCCCAGCTCCAGATTGATGCCAGCATCAATCCAATCATCACAGTTTTAACGACAAAACCGGCTTCCAGAAATAAACTGATAAGTGACACATCTGCTCCGGCAACTCCCAGGTTTGAACTCTCGACACTTTGGGCAAAAGCTGGATCCAGCCATGCAAATATGGATAAAGTAATACAAACACCAGCTATTTTGCCGGATGAAATTCTGCGAATCCCATTCATACACAACGACCTTTTGGATATAAGATGATTATTTGAAACCAATTTTGTGCCGGCCAGTTTAACTGACCCTTTCTTCGACTATTCAACGCCGCTTATTGATTAAAATTTCGGGTTTTCACCATTCAAATCAATTCACCGGACATAGCCAATTGTTCTATTCCCATAAATTCCGGCCAAATCATGACTACTAATCAATGTAATCCAAAACAAAGCCATACCGATCAGCAATACAACAACTTTTTAATCAGGCAAAAAGATACCATTTTGGTCGATAAGACATTTTTATGGTTAAAGAAGTGTTATCATTCACAACAGATATCCGGGTATGCAAAGCAAATATCAGACTAAATCTCTAATTTCCCTCAAGCTTATCCCGCAAGTCATCGGGAAACCTTTTGGCTCCGCCACCATGATTGATAAAAGCGACTTCTACATCTGCGCCACACAACAATATTTCGCTGCCATCGGACTCAACACGCAAAACATCCTGCCTCAAGAATGAACGCGCGCCGCCCAGTTTTTTCAATTCCGTTCGCACTGTCAGCAAATCGTCAATAACCGCCGGTGGTCCAAATTTAAGAGACATTTTATGGATCGCAAAAGCAGAATCTTCTTTTGCCAGTTCCTGGTGAAAAATTTGCAGATGGCGCAACCATTCAGTTCGCGATCGCTCCATGTATTTCAGATAGTTGGAGTGATAAACAACACCTGAAAAATCCGTATCCTCGTAATAGACCCGAACCTGCATTTCATGACCATTATCGATGAGTTTATTGGTTAAAGAATACATTTGCTCCGACACTTTTTGAACATTAGTCAAGTATTAGACCGTTTCTTGTTTACACGGAAGCATTTGATGGGCCAAGCCAATTCACTCGGCAAGGCGCAAAACGCAGTGCGATCTGGTTGATCGGACAAGTTTTGCAACGCCGCCGATGAACTGGATTGGTCCACCGAAGGTCGTTTATTCACGCTTTCTGGACAGCGTTATGCTTTTCTTGTGGTCAACCAGACCACGGCGAAAATCATGCCTTGCCAGAAAGCGTGAATAAACGGTCAAATGATTCCGTGTAAACAAGAAGC
>JAAENI010000654.1 GCA_024224595.1 Hyphomicrobiales bacterium | reverse complement strand
CTCCATCAAATGGTTCAAACTAAGCCTGATAGACTCTAGATGTAGTAGCTCAATTTGCGCTTCTGGAGTACCAATTTCAAAATTGAGGATGTGCTATGGAAGTTCCAGGATCAGCATTAAGCTCGTGTGGGCGGCCTTGATAAGCCCAACCTGAGCATAGGTCAGCCCAAAAGCCTGAGCCAGAATTGGCAGCAGAACATAGATTGCAGACGATAACCCGTCTTGTACGAAATGCGCGCAGCAGTACAGCACAGTTATCGTATTTCTTCGCCTGTTTGATATGAATGTCGCCATGTCTGCCTGAGTTCTCCCGGACGGAATCGACCACTATCAGACATCCGGGATTAAAACTCATGGCATATTCTGCCGTTTCCCTCAACTCCACAATATTTCGAAATCATGGCAAAGCACGAAGGGTTATTCAGGTAGCCTTGGCACATTCCTTGCCTTTGCCGGAAAAAAGCTACTGATCAATCACGGTTGAAACGCAAATGGTTTCACCGGGATCAGTTCACCCCACCCATGTTTGAAAAAGCAGTCCCGCAGTTAGCGAGCCGGTCAATGCCAATCCGACATACAGTGCGAAGACTTCTCGTTTGGCCAACGCCCAAACAGCAATTGCTGCTGGTAGAGATGTAACGCCACCGGCGACCAGAAAAGCCAGTCCTGCTCCCGGTGCCATGCCCTGCTCCACCAATCCCGAGACCAGCGGCAAAGCGGCATAACCATTCAGGTAGGCGGGAACACCAATCAATGTTGCCAGCATGATTGAAACAAGCCCTTCCCCACCAAGAGCCTGACTAATCCACTCGGCTGGCACATAGGCCACCATCAGGCTTTCCAGTAGAAAAGCCAGGGTCAGCCATTTGAACAGAAACACAGTCGTGGCGATGGCCTCGCGAATGAATTTCTCTCGTCTTTGATTTTCCTGCCAGAACGCCCATTGAACAGCCTTGGGCTGATTAACCGAAGAGGCACCGCAACCCCCTGCCCCGACACCCTCGCGAAGCGGTTGCACAAAAGCACCCGCACGCGTCAACAGCAGTGTCGTATAACCGCCAAAAAGGCCCAAACCGACAGCAGCCAGCGTTTTGGCAATGGCAAATTCCAGACCAAGCACACCCGTTGTCAGCACAAACATCGAGGGATCAATCACCGGTGAAGCCAGCCAGAATGCCATCACCGCCGACAACGGTACACCCATTGCCAGCAATGCGGCGATTAACGGAATGACACCACAGGAACAAAATGGCGAAAGGCCACCAAAAGCAGCAGCAACGAAAATCATCAGTATAGGCGAACCGATAAAAACTTTGGCAATCAAATTATCCGCACCGGTAGCTCCGGCATAGGCCGCCAGCATAATAGACAGGACGAGATAAGGCGCCGTGGTCAACAAACTCCCGCCAACAAACGAAAGACTGTCTGCGGCCTGTTTGCTGTCGAAAACAAATAACAACAGCAAAATAAGCGCGGAAACCAGCCAGACACGCTGTTTAGTCCATAATTGCCACAAAAATTCATTGCTCGGGTCATTGGGTTTTAGAATATCGATTGCCATAATTATATATCCGGTTTTATAGTTGTTTTTGATTAAAAACTTGTCTCTTCTCGTTCATGCGGCATCTTCCGAAATAAGCCTGACCCCGCTACAGCACTCAGCTGTAATAAAAGCCAGAACAGAGTTCATTGTTGCGTAATCCGCGCGATTAATCACTTCCCGCCCATTGCGTTGCTGTTCAACCAGCCCTGCCTCAACCAACGTTCGCAAATGATGTGCAAGTGTCGACAAAGGCAATTGTACATGGTTGGCAATATCGCCGACAATCAGCCCGTCATCTCCGGCTTTCACAAGCAATCGGAAAATATTGAGCCGGGCTTCATGGCCAAGAGCGGCGAGCGCATGTGCGGTTTTTGCATTACTCATGCACGCAATATAACCATATTTCTAGTTATGTCAAGATATGAAATTTATCATTTGCTTGTTGGGATAAAGTTAGAATGCATCTTGCCCAGACAAAATTATCCAACTAGCCAGTACTGAAACCTGTGCAATCTTTCAGTCGTATGGTTGGATTTCGGGATCCGCAATCTGATAGCCTACTTGAGCGTATAGGGTAGTTAGCGGTCTCGCCTGGAGTTTTCCGGTAACCCATATTGGATCATAAATATCATCAAGCTTCAATTTTTTGGCACCGGAGATGTATACCATCTGATTTCCCGGTGGCGCAGGCACATGGACACAGGCACCGATATATGGAACCAGTAAAAATCCGGTGACATTATCCCCGTCGATTTCTACTGGCGTGACATATCCCGCTATTCTGATTGATTTGCCATGCAGGTCTGTTCGAATTGAAATGCTTTTAGACTGATCTTCCCTTTGCTCTTCATAATACAGGACTGTATCTTCAAATTCTTCTTTGGTGAGATCACTGTAGTCCTCCTTTTTCAAAGCACCAACAATCGTGCCATTCTTTGGGATAGCTACCACAGCTCCCTTTCCTTCATCGGGAATTAAAGCATCCCAATCCAGTTCGACCGGCTTGGCAATAACCTGGGTTACGAAAAAAACAGTCACCAGAACTGCCGTTGATAAAAATCTTAAACAATTTCTCATCGATTTAGTCCAATTTCAGCGTTGGTAGTCATGTCTTGATCGTTAAACCATCAGACAATGACATCTTATAGGCACGTATAGCTGGTATCGCACCTGCTACGATACCACCAGCCATTATAATCAGAATATAGACAATTTCCTGTGATCTTGGCCATGACAATTCCAAATATAGGCCGCTTGCCTGCTCTATCATTGGCCAGGTGATAAAGATAATCAGATAAAGTAATCCCATTCCCAGTAATATGCCAACCAACGCGAGTACCGCAGCCTCTGCAACAAACAATATAAACACCTGTAATGGTCGTGCACCAATGGCCCTCAAAATTGCCATTTCTCTCCGCCGCTCATTCAGGCTGCCAAGAATAGAAATGATCATGCCCAAAAAGGCCGTGAAAACGACCATCATCGATATGGCAATCAATGCCGTCTCTGCACTCCCAACCAGAGACCAGAGTTGAGCAAAAGCGACACCAGGTAAAATTGCAGTGACTGGTTCCTCCTTGTAATTGTTGATAAAACCCTGAAGCGAAAAAATACCAATCTTGGATTTTAGACCCACATAAGCAGCAGTAACCACCCTCGGCTCAAGTTTCATCTCTCGCACTTCACTTTCACTTCGAGCCTGTTTTCCACGCGGAGAAGTACCACCTTCCCAGCCCACATGAATGGCCTCAATTGCTCTGAGCGAAACATGAACTGTTCGGTCAACAGGTGTACCACTTGGCGCCAGAATACCTGCCACTATGAAAGGTTTGTCCTTGTGTTTTGCCCCCAGAGCAACTCTCCCGGCTCCGTGAGCCACGACAATTTCACTACCAATTGTATAACCCAGCTTCGCTGCAACCTCCGCACCTATCACTGCTTCAAACAAATCATCAAACGGCTTGCCCGCATCAAATTCCAACTTTGTATTACGGCGATAACGATAGTGATCAAAGTAGGTAACTGTTGAACCCATCACCCTGTAACCACGATGGGAATCACCCAGTGATATTGGCACAATCCATTTGACCTCCGGACGTTTCTTAATATCATTCAAGGTTTCCATTGAAATATTGTTGGTAGCATTACCCATCCTGAAAACCGAATAAAGCAACAATTGTATCTGGCCTGATCTCGCACCGACAATTAGATCTGTGCCTGATATTGTGTTCAAAAATCCAGCTTTAGACCCAACACGCACTTTTTCCACCCCAAGCAACAAAATGATTGACAACGCGATAGCAAAGATCGTCAAAAGTGATGTCACCCGGCGATTAATCAGGCTTGACCAGGCTAGCCGGGCAATAATCATGATTGAACCAATTCCGTTTCAGAACGGCAAAGATCGCTCAATTCGACTACTCTGTCAAAACGCTTTGCCAAACGCCGGTCATGACTGACCATAATTAGTGTAGCTCCCGTACGCTCAGTTTCCTCAAAAAGCAGTTGCATAAATTTTGCCTGATGCCCCTCATCCAGAGAGGAGGTTGGCTCATCTGCTACAATTATTTCTGGATAGCCGATAAAAGCCCGCGCTGCTGCTACTCTTTGCTGCTGACCAACACTCAAGTCACTGGTTTTCTGCTGTCCAAATTTGGTTGCATCAACACCCAATGCTGTCAACAAACGATCTGCCTCGGTCACAATATTTCCACTTTGTTTGATAGCAGCTGTTTTCCGCAATTTTGAGAAATTCAGGGGTAGCAACACATTATCCAAAATACTGAGATAGGGAAGCAAATTGAACATCTGGAAGATGATGCCAAAATGGTCTGCTCGAACCCTGTCTCTTTGTGAACTTGTAAGTACTGTTATATTTTTACCCAGGACATAGATATCACCTTTTTGAGGAGTAAGCGTACCACAGATCAAGCCAAGAAGCGTGGATTTGCCACTGCCAGAT
>JAAENI010000653.1 GCA_024224595.1 Hyphomicrobiales bacterium | reverse complement strand
TTAAGATGTCAATTCATCCCTTTGGTCTATCATTGATGTTCATGGTGTTCAGTACCACCCTTAACTGAAGCATGCAATTCTTCTACATAATGAGTAAAGATAACATACGCTTCGACAAATTCACGACCAGCAGTAACGCTTTCATCGGCATGCTTTTTGGTTTCCATAGCCCGGCGAAAACGTTCACGAATGCCTTTTGCTGTGGCATCGGTTAGGACACCGACAAGTTTATCAACCGAACCACTTTCTAAAGCCTTGTCAGCCAAGGCAATTGCCGGATCGACTTCAGCACCAGGTTTGAGGCCCGTGTAGGGCGCCCCTTCACCTGCGCGGTGGATGCGGACCAGAGTTTCAAAAAAGTACATGTCTGCTAATTTTTGTGCCTGCCCGCCAAGCTTTCTGACCTCCATCGTGTATTGAAAGGTGGTGCGGATCAATTGCTCATCATCGGTGGAAATCCATTTGAGCACCGGCGTGACATCACCAGTGGTAAGTGCATGTCGTGCTGATTCTACTACTGGACCGTCCAGGGTGTCACAATGAGCGCTCGCATTGATTGAGTACAGAAAGAGCATTTCAAAGATAACTAATGCGATCAATATT
>JAAENI010000652.1 GCA_024224595.1 Hyphomicrobiales bacterium | reverse complement strand
TCTTACTCTGGCCAGCGGTGACGATGGTCTGATGCTGGGTGGCCTGTTTGGTGATTTTGTCCGGGGCAGGCGTGCATTGCGTAATTTTCCTGAACCCGTAAGGCAAGGTATTGTTTTACACCGATATATTGACAAATGTACTGATCGCTCAGCGGTGTTTAAGAAATTACGCACTCGGTTTCCACGCGAGTTCCGGCGTTATTCCGGTATTATTATTGATCTTGCATTTGACCATGAACTGGCCATCAATTGGTGGCGCTATATGCCGGGGAGCCTGGAAAAGTTTGATCTTGAAACACGTGATTTATTGCGTGACAACACTGAACTGGTGCCCGAAAAACTACGTGATTTTATGCGATATGCGGATCGGCATGGCTTATTCACCGCTTATCGCGAGAAAGATGTCATCCTGTTCGCCCTGGCCGGTATTGGGACCCGTTTGACAAGACCCAATCCCTTACACCATGTATCTGAAATATGGCCTGAACTGGCACCTGAATTCAAACTGGCATTCCGGCAGTTTTTTCCACAG
>JAAENI010000651.1 GCA_024224595.1 Hyphomicrobiales bacterium | reverse complement strand
ACTGCAATAAGTTGAGCGCCCAATCAGACAAGAAATGGCTGGAGCGTGTCGCGTCCAGCAGGGTTTATTTGATGGAGTCAAAACAGTTCATTCGCCCAGGAGCAAATCACAGTGCGATGCGGCATATCGGGCAAGATTTGCGACGCGGGGATGGCTGTTTTGTCCCATCCCGGATATTGGAAAAGGTCTGTTTTTAGGGCTCTCTGGACATCGTTATGCCCTGTTTGTGGTCAGCCAAACCGCTGCACAAGACGCGCATTGCCAGCGATTCTGAAAAACAGGTCAAATGATTCCGTGTAAATAAGAAACGCTTTAGCTCCAGCCACCACGTTTAGTGCGGTAAAAGATGTGCAATCCGATTTTGCCAACTTTTTTCATCGATCTGGCCCATTTCGGTCGCACATATGTCGCATGATAATGGGTCGAAGAACCCACCTGACTTAGCCATATCCTTCCCGCAGTTGTCTCTTTTGCGACATGCTCCGCCATTTGCCAGAGACTTTTGTTGCTAACACGATCCCGAAACCGGTCACAGGCGAAAGAAAACTGGCATCGATTACGGCGATGTTTGTTTTGATATACTACGCCACAGATCGAATCAGGATACTTGGGATTACGCACTCTGTTTAACACCACCTGTGCTACAGCGGCCTGCCCTCGAACCGATTCACCGCGTGACTCGAAATAAATTCCGGTTGCCAGACACTTTTGCTGTTTTGTGGAAAATGAGACCTTGGGCAAGGGATCATCGGCCCAGGAATGATCATATTTATTCAGTTTTGGCACAATCGATATTGGCCCTTCATCGCGAAGGACTGCAGCAAAAGGCGAATATTTTACCGCATCTTTTTCGGCAAAAGAAAGTATCGACCCTTCGGATTCCCGCACAAGACTGGCTACAAGGACCGGCAGCTTTGCAAGTTTGTGATTTTGTTTGGCATTTTTGAGATGAAACAGTGACGCAACTTTGAAGGCTTCAATTGAAGACTTGGGTTTGACGAATGCCAGTGACTGTTTTTTGTCTATGTCCAGCGGGCTGAATAATCCAGTCCGTCGCAGGACACTTCCAGCCGAAAAATGTGCCGGTGGGCGCATTATCGTGGACAAAACAACCCGATCACCTTTCAGCTCCCGGTTAATCTTTGTTGGTATACTGGTTTCAGACAACTGACTGGTCAGCAGGCCAACACCTCGCGCCTTTATAACCCGATTTTGTTTTGGCGATGTTTTGCCGGTAACAAACGTATCAAGCATACCAATTGATGCAGAAACCGTAGACTGACCTGGATTTTCACGAAGGCGAACTAACCAGCGGTCATCTTCTGAAGCAAGGCTTTGGATGTCCTGAAAAGACACCGAGGTGTAACTTCCTGCAAACATGACACATGTTAATGCGAGAAATCCCACGTATCTGGGCAGGTTGATGTTTCGAAAAAATGAAATGTTTTTCTTTCCAGATCCTTGGCTTGAATCCAACATATACAGCCTATTCTTCCGCTTAATTCCAAAAATATGCAATATTCTGCTCCATACATTATCGTTCCTGCATCGGATTCCAACCGTTGACTGAATCCAAACATAGTTTGTTGACCTTGATGAAATGTTAAGCCTGTATTTTTTATTATTGAGCACCTATTCTCGACTGATATTGCATCGAGCATTTATGGATGATGAAATGTCAATTTCACGCGTGTCAACTTCCTGACCAAAATCTCCTTAATCACGATCGGCGACAAACCAATTGCACAAAATTTTTGAATTGGTCCCCAACGGATTTTGCACCTCATCCTGTAAATAATAAATATTGGGTGCCAGATGAATGGGGCAGGATACGGGCAGCACAAAATTTATTTGATAACTTTGATAACGAAATGAATCAATTGTTACGTTTCTTGCGTTTTTCGTAAGGATTGTCGCCCTTTCGCATGAACATTCTTATTGGAGTTGAATAGAGATCAAACTGTTCACGAAGGTTGTTAACCATGTATCTTGTATAAGATGTGGGTAACGAATCAGGTCGTGAACAGGAAACCATAAATGTTGGTGGACGGGATTTGACCTGCGTTACAAACTTAAGCCGGATGCGTCGGCCGCCGACAGCAGGAGCCGGATGATGGTATTGAACATCATCAAGCCACTTATTTAATCGAGCCGTCGATACTCTGCGGTTCCATGCCATATGCACTTCGAGAACTGCTTTCATCAATTTTGGAATACCCTCGCCAGTAGCCCCTGAAATGGGAATGACTTTCAAGCCTTTCACCTGAGGCAGAAGTCGTTCGGCTTTTTCATGCATTTCTGACAAGATCTGCTGTCGGTCTTCAATCAAATCCCATTTATTAATTGCAATGACAGGCGCTCTGCCCTCTCTGATAATCAAATCGGATATTTGCAGATCCTGTTTTTCAAATGGTATAGTTGCATCAAATACGATTATTACGACTTCAGCAAACTGAATGGCCCGTAATCCGTCAGAAATCGAGAGCTTTTCCAGTTTTCCCTGAACACGTGCTTTTTTTCGCATGCCCGCCGTATCATGCAGTTTTATGGTTCTGTCCTGCCATTGCCAGTCTACGGAAATTGAATCGCGTGTAATACCGGCCTCTGGACCAGTCAGCAACCGGTCATCTCCTATCATTTGGTTAATCAGTGTTGATTTGCCAGCATTGGGTCGACCGACGACAGCAATTCGCATTGGCTTGGTAGAATCGTAGGCCAATTCCTCAATTTCATCGCAACTACCATCAGAATCATCAGCAAGATCATCTGCGAATTCTTCACCGGATTGATCAGGAGTTGCTGGAAAAGCAGTATCCTCCCCAATTGCCTCTACCAGGGCATCAAACAAATCGCCCATTCCCAATCCATGTTCTGCTGATAACCCGATGGGTTCACCAAATCCAAGTTTAAAAGCCTCATAGAAACCCGATTCGGCCTTTCTGCCTTCAGCTTTGTTAGCAACCAGAATTACCGGTTTGCCTGATTTTCGAAGCAATTTTGAAAAGGCTGCGTCATCAGGCAAAAGACCCGCGCGAGCATCGATCATAAACAACGAAATATCAGCTTCTTCAATGGCTTTCTCAGTTTGAGAGCGCATGCGCCCCTGAAGCGAATCTTCATCGGCATCCTCCAACCCGGCGGTATCGATAACCTGGAATTTCATTTCGCCAATTGATGCATCCGCATGACGCCGGTCCCGGGTCACACCTGGAGTATCGTCAACCAAAGCAAGTTTTTTGCCAACCAGGCGATTGAACAATGTAGACTTGCCGACATTCGGACGTCCTATGATTGCAAGGGTGAAGCTCATGGAAACATGGCCTTGATGCCGCTATGGCAGTCGGATTAATCTAGAAGCCAAGGGCATTTATGCCCCGGCTTTTTCCTTGGAAATGCCTTTTCCAGCAAGTAGATCAAGCATGATTTTGGCGCGACCGCGAATACTGGTGCCTGCATCAGAATCATTGGCTATAGCATCAAACCATTTCAATGATTCACCAAATTTTCCAGCTTTGAAGTTGGCAAGGCCCAGACCTTCACGCGCTGAATGGCGAAATGGCAATCCAGCCCCTGCTAATCCTTCCAGACGTTTTATGACGTCTTCCAGGGAACTGGTATCAACAGCCAAAAGGCCTGCACGCAGCTGGGCAATCAGACGGAAAGACTCAACAAATGATTTGTCGGCTGAAATCTGATCATAATTCTTGATTGCAAGTTTAGTATCGCCGCGTGTCGCCAACTCTGAAGCAATACGCAATTTGGCCAGCGCCGGATATTGTCCAGAGCCATCGATGACCAGAGCTTCGAGCGATTTTATGGCCTTGTCATGGGATCCGTCATTGGATAATTTAATGGCTTCCATGAACTGGTCACCAGACCTGGCTGCAACAGACTTGGAATAATAGTCCCATCCACGATAACCACCAGTAGCAACAATAATTGCAATTGCTGCTGCTATGATCCAGCTCCCATAGCGATCCCATAATTGCTTGGCCTGATCATGGCGTAATTCATCATCTACTTCACGGATAAAACTGTCATCTGACATGGAAACGCCCTTCTGGGAAACACTCGTTTGGGATGCACAATTGTCGAACAATCCCCTAGGTTACTATTACGCCCGAT
This sequence comes from Hyphomicrobiales bacterium, assembly GCA_024224595.1. Lineage (GTDB taxonomy): Bacteria > Pseudomonadota > Alphaproteobacteria > Rhizobiales > Rhizobiaceae > JAAEMP01. Next base: position 17,060 of record JAAENI010000651.1, on the reverse strand, counting down.
TTTGCCTCAGTCTAATAGGGCGTTTATTTCGATTAAGCAATTGGAATCACACCGATCGCCCATTCGTGCAGCCAAAATAACACAATCACCCAAATTGCCAGTCCTGATATTATAGCAATCAAATCACTGGTTGAAGAAACTGCAACCGGCTCTCCTACATCACGATGTTTGAGATTTATCCGGTTCCAGACTGCATAAATCAAAAAACTGCCAAATAAAATGGCCGATGCCAGATCACCATTGGCGAGCAGATGGGCAAATGCCCAGATCATGATTGAAAGAACGAATGGATGTTTGACCGCTTGCTTGGTCCGGCCCGCCGGCAAACTGCCTGCCATCATCAAAATGAAGGCAATAGCCATCAACCCTATGACCAAATGTGGCGCCCAGCTCGGTGGTGTAAATAGCTCAGTTGCATCAGGTCTTGCCAGGCTATAACCCCAGACAATCAAAACAAAACCAATGGTTGACGCAACTGAATAGATGCCTTTCCATTTGTTCTCACCCATGCTGGCAATTCTTGCCTCTCGCCATTGGGGTGCCAGCATGGTGAGGAGGTGAATTGGAAAAAATGCCACAAGGCCCAAGATCAGATAGATCATATTTGAAAATCTCCAATTGAGATTGAATAAGGAGGTGAATATTGGTTATTGTTAGAATAACCGGAGTTCCTTAGCATGGCCATCGATATTGACAAAGCCAAAGCACGATTAATTTCCAAACGTCATGAACTGCTGGAATTGTCAAAAATATCCAGTGAGGCACGCAATACGGTTGAGCTCGACCAGCAATCAGTTGGACGACTTTCTCGCATGGATGCCATGCAGCAGCAGGCTATGGCTGAAGCTCTTGAACGCACAAGGCAAAGAGACCTTATCCGTATCGATCAGGCTGAACTTCGCTTAAGCGATGGTGAATACGGTTATTGTGCCCAATGTGACCGCGAAATACCTGATGGACGACTAGCGATTGATCCCATGGCCGAGCGCTGTGTCAATTGCGCCTGAACGTATTTGCCCTTCAAGCAAGTGACAATTTACTCAGTCGGGTTTTCCTCACCAGCCAAATATTCGCGATCCACCGCAGGTAATTCTTCATCGTTAATCTGTGATTCAAATGATTTCAGGCGTTTATAGATTGACAGAAGTTCAACAATCGTACCCCAGGAATTTACCAGATACTGGAATGAATTCGCAACCTGCTGAAATGCCCGGACAATCTGATTGTAAATTCCAAAGGTAATCTGCCCTGCGACAATGGTCGGTACCAAAAGCAATGTCGGAAAAATCACGTCTGATTGCAGGTACAAATAACGCGTCACGTTAAAATACAGGTAATGAAAATAGAGCCGGAAATAGTTTGCTCTGACATTTGAAAACAAATCCTTCAGTTTTACCGGTTCAGCCCGCGCCCCGTCATCTTCACCATAGACCAGTTCTTTGCGGTAGGCTGCCTCAACCCGTTGATTTTTGAAATAGAGCCCTGGCAGTTTAATACCGGCAACGGACATCAGGATTGTTCCAAATAACGACCAGAATATTGCTGCATAAACCAAAGGTGCCGGTATGTCTCCGACAATCGGTAATTCGGTCACGTGAGACGACAAGTCAAGCAATATCGGCATAAATGCGATCAATGTCATGACCGAATCAATTGCATTGACCCCAAGGTGTTCAACAGTCTCAGCAAAACGCATAGTATCTTCCTGAACCCGCTGGGATGCACCTTCAATATGACGGAGCCGTTGCCATTTTTTTGTATAATAATCATTCATCGCCGTGCGCCATCTGAAGATATAATGGCTGACGAAGAAACGGTTGATCACAGCAACAACGATAAAAACGAGAACAATCGAAAGGAATATGTATATCAGATCATATAATTCCTGGATCTTGACGCTTCCTGCTTCTGTCAGGGCGTTTTGAATGGTGTCATAGTAAGGTCGGCGCCACTGATTTAGTGCGACACTGACCTGTACAGAGAAATAAGTGACAAACAGGATAAAGGCGGTACCGAAAATCGACCACATTGCCCATCTGTGAGGTGAGTACCATAACCAAAATCCGGCAAATACTGCGGTTGACACTACAAAATACAAATAGAACCAGAGAAAATTGGGAGTCCAGAAATAGTGGACGCCAATAATCTTATTGGTGTCAGGGATTGGTGCAATACCGATCAATCCGCCCTGCTCGCTGGCACCGCCATACCAAAGTACCATGACGATGGCACTCCAGGCAATAAATGACAGGAAAAACAATTTCGGTTTTGGGAAAAATGAATGGAACAATGCAGGCTCACATTTCTATAATGTTGATTGGGCTATAGGCTGATTGGTCTACAAGTTTGACTAGTCTACAGAGTTGGTCGGTATGCTCAGGCTTCGAAGGTGGTTCAATTTTGATTAAGCCGAATACGTGGCGTTCAATCACTTCAGAATGGTTTACAGGCATCTTGAATAAAGCAAAAGCTTATCACAGCAATGTGTTTCATTAAAGCAGGCAGTTCGATCGGGATTGATCAAACTGTCCTCTCGGTTTTTTGGTAATTTTCGCGGCAATTGTGCGTTTACTCACATCCTCATTGGCTGAATCATGACTATATACTATTTAACGAGAGGGTGGATTTAATCCGCTTGAATTGATTTCTACTAATCTTACGCTTCCAACCTTCCCTGTCAGAAAAAGTAAAACTCTTTTGGCAGTGCTCCCTGCTGCCATATATGCTTTCCTCACTGGAACCAAAACGCCCCTGGAACCCAGCAGAAAAGCCAGCCGTCATCCCCTGGAGGGCGGCTTTTTATTTACTATTGAAATCCCGTTAACCCGTCAGTTACCATATGGGTGCACAATTAGCTCCAGGACAAGCGAATCGTTGGGAGTACGCAAAATGCCATTTGTCAAAGACGACATTGAACTATTGTTGCAGGAAATGAACGCTGAAGAATTTGCTGCAGAGCAGATCTCAAAAGCAGCAGATCAATATGCAACAGCTGTAGAAAACATCATGATCGACATCGATGATTTAGACCCGACAGCCTGCCCCCCGGATCGCCGCATCATCTATGAAGACCGCGAAGCCTGGGTCTATGATCACGGTAAGATTTGCGAGTTGGTGTTTGTCAAGACCGAGTGATTGGCGCAATCATATTCGCTTTACTCCCACTCAATCGTACCCGGTGGTTTACTAGTCACGTCATAGACGACGCGATTGATCCCGCGCACTTCATTGATAATACGTGTGGCGGTTTTGCCGAGGAAATCCATGTCATAGGGGTAAAAATCAGCGGTCATGCCGTCTACGGAGGTGACAGCGCGTAAAGCACAGACGAATTCGTAGGTTCTGCTGTCGCCCATGACACCGACGGTTTGCACCGGTAATAATACAGCGAAGGCCTGCCAGATTTTATCATAGAGGCCGGCTTTGCGGATTTCATCGAGATAGATCGCATCGGCGTTTCTTAAAATTTCCAGTTTTTCACGTGAAATGCCACCGGGACAACGGATGGCAAGGCCTGGGCCGGGGAACGGGTGGCGGCCAATAAAATGGTCTGGCAATCCCAGTTCCTTGCCTAGTTCACGCACCTCATCCTTGAACAGTTCGCGCAATGGTTCAACCAGTTGCATGTTCATGCGCTCGGGCAATCCTCCTACATTGTGGTGGGATTTGATGGTAACGGACGGTCCGCCGGTAAAAGAAACGGATTCAATGACATCAGGATATAATGTACCCTGGGCAAGGAAATCGGCACCGCCCAGTTTTTTGGCTTCTTCTTCAAATACATCAATGAATAATTTGCCGATGGTTTTGCGCTTGGTTTCCGGATCACTTTCACCTTCAAGGGCGGTGATAAACCGTTCCGAAACATCAACATGAACCAGATTGATGTCGTAATGTTCCCCAAACATCGAGACTACTTCAACGGCTTCATTTTTGCGCATCAGGCCATGATCAACAAGAACACAGGTCAATTGATCGCCAATTGCCTGATGAATGAGCAATGCGGCAACTGAGGAATCAACGCCGCCGGATAAGCCACACAATACGCGCTTGTCACCAACCTGCTGGCGGATGGATTTGATCGCCTGATCTTTATAGGCGGCCATTGACCAATCGCCTTGGAGTCCGGCCAGTTTGTGAACAAAATTGGAAATGAGTTTGGCACCATCTGGTGTATGCACGACTTCCGGGTGAAACATCATCCCATAGATTTTTTTCTGCTGGTTACCAAATACTGCAAAGGGAGCACCCGATGAACTGGCAAACACTTCAAACCCATCAGGCAGGTCAATTACCCGGTCACCATGGCTCATCCACACTTGATGGCTGGTATCTTTTTGCCAGACACCTTCAAATAACCCACAATCCCTGGTGACATTGATCTCAGCGCGGCCGAATTCGCGATGGTCAGAGCCTTCAGCCTTACCACCCAATTGGACACACATTGTCATTTGGCCATAGCAGATGCCTAAAATGGGTATCCCGGCATCAAATATTATTTGCGGCGCGCGCGGGGAATCAATACTGGTAGTGGAAGCGGGGCCACCTGACAGAATGACCGCTGCGGGTTTAAGCCGCTTAAATCCTTCTTCTGCCAGTTGAAACGGTATAATTTCACTATATACACCGGCCTCGCGAACCCGACGGGCAATGAGTTGGGTAACCTGTGAACCAAAGTCGATGATAAGAATATTTTGGGTGTGGGTGGTCATGATTGATGACTTTTAAACCTGTCTGTTCGTTCGCTTTCCTGGGTTTTGTAAAATATCAAAGGAATTTGATATTGGCTCGATTGGGGTTGATTACCAAATTTTAAAAATCAGGTCTTGTGTTCCTTGTTTGCCTTTACCAGTTTTTCAACTAGATTTCTGTTGAAACCAGCTTCAAGTGACTGACGCAAGTCGGAATACCTATCCAGCTGCGTTTCAAGCTTATTGCGGTCAAACGACAAATAACGGACCGAAGTCTGGGCAATGGCGGTTGCGGATGCCGCCTTACCGGTCAAATAAGACATTTCACCCAGAAAATCACCGGGCCCGACGAACCCAATTTGTTTGTCGCCCAGCGTAATTTGGGCATGACCGCTGACAATGAACTTCAATCGCTTGGGCCATGTCGCTTCTGTAACCAGAACCTCACCAATTTCAGCATCAAACCATTTGCCGACTTTGATCAATTTGCGTGCATGGGATCTCTCTACATTTCTTAATACAGATTCAAAAAACAATTGCTCGTCTTCACTGAATTTTCCCCGGCGATTTTCGATTGCCAACAATGCCAGTTGCATGATGTTGACCAGAGAAAACAGGCTTTCCCAGAACATGCTGACAAAGTCGGCAAGGGTGAAGTAGTAAACTGCTGATATACTACCCGCAGTAACAGCAAAAATTCGCAGCCAATGCATGGACCGCATCATCATTGAAATGATCAGAAATACATAGGCTATGTGGCCAACCAAATTGGCGGGATCAAGAAAAGCTTCCAAGAATTGTTGCATATTCTAGGGCCCGTTAACATTCAAGGTTATGGCGTTGGCGAAGTCAATTTGTTTACTGGCAAGCATTTCGTAACGCAGTAGTGCTAGCACTTTAAGGCGCGAAATGCGATGTCCAGTGAGCAAATCGGCTTCGTCCTGAAAGGATTTTGCCAGATTGCTCCAGTATCGCACTGTTCGTCGTTGAATATACACGTATGTCCGTCCTTCTCACACTACAATACTGAACCAATCTGGCTAAACCAGCACCATAACCTTGAATGTCAACAGGCGTTTGAGCCTGTCCTATAAATTCCTAGCTCATCGACGCTGCATCACGGCGAAATAGAACCCGTCAGTTTGTGTTGATGCGGGTGTCAATGTAACCGACTTCATATCAGAAGACCAAGGTTGCAGATTGTCAAATCCAAACAGATCCTGCCAGACTTCTCCCGCCGACAGCAATTCATATCCGGGGTTGTCATCAATGAAGGAATAGACCTGATTTTCGTTTTCTTCAGGAAAAAGCGAACAGGTAATATAGCAGATAACGCCTCCGGGACGCACATATTGGGCCGCCTGGGATAGTACTTCCTCCTGCTCACGTAACCGCGCTTCAAGATTTTCCTTGGTTAAACGCCATTTTGCATCCGGTCTTCTGCGCCAGGTGCCACTGCCTGAACAAGGTGCGTCGACGACTACTTTGTTCATTTTTTCCAGTAAATGACTCAAATCATCATCAGCACCATGGACCTGGACATTGCGTGTTCCTGCCCGTTTCAGGCGTTCATGGATGGGGGCAAGTCTGTTTTTGTCGCTGTCATAGGCATGAATTTGGCCGCGATTTTCAAGCGATGCGGCAAGGGCTAGGGATTTGCCACCGGCCCCAGCGCAATAATCCAGAATTTTCTCTCCAGGTCGAGCAAATACCAGATCGGCAACAACCTGACTGCCCTCATCCTGAATTTCAAACCAACCCTTTTGAAAACCGGTCTCTGCCTGAACATTTGGCAGGCGCGAATCCCTGATGCCAGGGGCAATGCGCAAACCATGCCGTGCAAGTTTGGTTGGGACAGCATGATTTCGAGATAGATGCCGAACAATCTTTTCCCGGTTCGATTTCAGTGTATTGACTCGAATATCGAGCGGCGGGCGTTCACATAATGCCTTCGCTTCATCGAGCCAGTCATCACCAAAGTTAGCTTCGAAACTTTCAACACACCACAAAGGAATATCCGCCAAATCACCTGGTGCAGCATCATTGACCTGTTTCCTGCATAACCGATCGATTTCTTCCTGAGTTGGAATTTGCGGTGCAAATCTGTCTTCAGCAAATAACGAAGTCAACTCATCGGCTGAGTAATTCCACTGCCGCAGCAAGGTTGCAAATACACTTAAATTCGGTTCATCACTATCAGCAAACACCGCCTGAGATGATTTTTTGCGCAAACAGTCATAAACCAGATTACCGATTGCTGCACGATCACGCGAGCCCGCAAAACGATGGGACAGGCCCCAATCCTTCAACGCGTTGGCAACCGGACGTTTGCGCTTTACCATATCTTCCAGAACTTCAATGGCCGCCTGTGCCCTACCGCCCAATCGCATTTACTCGAACCCTTGTTGATTGATTTAGATAATGCCGGTTAAATTGACCGCCAAGGCTAGCCACATAGCGATCAGGACCAGCCAGGCCAATGCAAAAACCGGGCGCCGATGGCGCAAATTGTTGGTATTAACATGGATAATTATGTGGGCGGTTTTCAATATCGCATAAGCAAATGCCAAGGCAATAATAACGATATTGGCATTTCCGGTCACATAGGCCGCCAAGCAGACCGCATAAAACATCGTTGGCGTTTCATACTGATTGCGCAAAGCATTGGTGAAGCGCAGACTTTCTTCAGGTTCGCCGACATTGAGTTTATAGACTGAGGCTTTGGTTTTGCCACTTTTCACACTTTCAACCCTGGCTTTTCCCATAGGGATATAAAGCCATAAAGTAGTCAGTGCGATAATTATCATCGGCCAGATAATCAGTTCCGGAGACATATCATTTTTCCCTATTGAGTGAAACGCTAAGCATTGCGGTGATAATTCGGGCTTTCGCGGGTAATTGTAACATCATGGGCATGACTCTCTCGCAATCCTGCCCCAGTGATGCGAACAAACCTGGCTTTGTTTTGATAATCGGTTAGATCAACTCCGCCAACATAACCCATTGCTGCGCGCAGTCCACCGGCCAGTTGATGAATTACTGCTGATACTGGTCCTTTATATGGAACCTGGCCTTCAATGCCTTCGGGCACCAGTTTTAACTGATCAGTAACTTCAGACTGGAAATATCGATCAGCTGAACCGCGCGCCATGGCACCAACTGAACCCATACCCCGATAGGATTTGTAGGAACGCCCCTGATGCAAATAGACTTCTCCCGGGCTCTCATCAGTTCCAGCCAATAGCGAACCAATCATTGCGATCGAAGCGCCGGCTGCTATTGCCTTGGCCAGATCACCTGAATATTTTATTCCGCCGTCAGCCACAATCGGAATGTCGGATTTTTGCGCCTCTTCAACCGCGCCTAATATCGCCGAGAGTTGCGGAACGCCAACGCCGGCGACAACACGGGTTGTGCAAATTGATCCCGGGCCGATGCCAACTTTCACCGCATCTGCGCCAGCATCGATAAGGGCTTTTGTACCCTCAGATGTTGCGACATTTCCGGCAATAATTCGTGCTGAATTAGAAAGCGTCTTAATTCGCGAAACGCTGTCCAGAACCATTTGAGAATGACCATGGGCGGTATCAACGACAACAATATCGACACCAGCATCCAACAATAATTCCGCCCGTTCAAAGCCTTTGTCGCCAACGGTAGTCGCTGCAGCAACACGAAGGCTACCTTGAGCATCCTTGGAGGCATTAGGGTGCAGAATAGATTTCTCGATATCCTTCACCGTAATCAAACCTGTACAGTTGCCTTGTTCATCAATTACCAGCAGTTTTTCAATGCGATTTTGATGCAGTAAGTGTTTTGCTTCCTTCTGAGAAACGCCATCACGCACTGTAACGAGGTTTTCCCAAGTCATCAATTCACTGATCTTTTGCGAATTATCTGTGGCAAAACGCACATCGCGATTAGTCAGAATACCGATCAGCTTGCCTTTGTGATAACCACCTGAACCACCGTTTTCAACAACCGGAAACCCGGAAATCGAATATGTATTCATCATTTCCAGGGCATCGGCCAAAGTGGCGTGCGGACCGATCACTAACGGATTTACAACCATTCCGGATTCAAACTTTTTCACGCGCAAGACTTCTTCCGCCTGACGCATTGGCGTGAGATTGCGATGGATTACGCCCATGCCACCGGCCTGAGCCATAGCGATTGCAAGTTTTGATTCTGTAACCGTATCCATCGCAGCTGAGATGATCGGCAGGTTTAGTGAAATATCTTTGATAATTGTTGAAGATATATCAACCTCACCAGGCATCTTAGTGGAATGGCCGGGTTGCAACAATACATCATCAAATGTAAGTGCCATTTCACCGAAGGCTGATTGAATAATTTGCGGCATTGTCAATCCTATCAGATTTTTATCGAATTTCGACGCCCGAGAAAAGCAGGTATCTGCCTGGATTTCTGCAAGGGAATTGACGCTGTCGGTTACCATGGAGTTGGGAATATGGAAAGGTTTTATCTAGTTTTTCACACCAAAAACAAGCAATTTGTCATTCTCAGCTGACAAACGGTGCAACCAGGAAGGTAAATTCCCCATTAGCAGGTTGTATTTCAAATTCGCAATTTTTTGTCCAGCTCTAGTCTGGGTGCGAGACTTTGAGTTTGGTGACCGGCAAAGTGCTACATAATCCAATTTGTGTTGCCGAGCGATCTGGTGAGCCTTATCAACATCAGTGAAGAAAAAATCCATGACATCCAAAATCCCCTGCTGATTCCTGTGATAGGGACCAGCTACAATACTTTTGTTGGTGAAAATCAGAATTGCCGGTGCGGAGTTTAAGCCCGATATCACGTGGCCCTGTGGCAGTGACGCGAGCAATTCGTAATCACTTCCTAAAAAGCATGTTTTGCGCATGGACAGGATATTGGCTGATTGGTTTTCGATATCAGTATTCAGATCCACCGAAAGCGACTGAGCAGGTTTTGCCAGTAACAAGGTACCAACAAATGCCCAACTTGCTGTTGAAAGCACAATTACACTTGCAACCTGTCCAGCCATCGATGGAAGACTCCCGCCTCCAAATCTGTCAATGAGTTTGCGGGTAATCAATTCGCTGGCCAAAACACAAATTGGAATTGCGGCAAAAAACCCGATTCGAATAGTTCGGTACTGAATAATAGCCAGCAGAACACTGGCTAGAAATGCCGCATATATCATTGCCATGCGGGTTTTGTTTTCCAGATTTTTCGACAAAAGCCATGCTCCTGTGGCAAATATCAAAGCGCAATAACCTACCGTCTTAATCCAGTATTCGGGATAATCATTCAGCATCGTCATCAGATTTTTGGCTTCAGATACTTGAGATAACCATCGTGAATTCAATTCATCACTGACCGCCGCATAGGGGCCACCTATACATGCGGGAAAAACTGCCAATAAAATCAGCGCGCAACCAACAGCCAGAACAAAAGCCAAGGTTAGTCTGGAAATGATCCTGGTTTTTGCAGTATTACTCGATAGATATTGCGAGCAAAAACTCATGACCAACATGGATAGTGCAATAGACAATTGTGCAGACAAAAAGACCAGAGAATTGGCGTCACAATGCGCGGCAAACCATTGGTCAGGTGCTATGTTAACCGGATATAGTACAAGCGTGACGGCTGCCAGACTCAATGCAAAACGGCGCAGGGATTTGCCATTCTTGTCAAATCCAAAAGCCCACTCCATGCCAAACCATGCCATTAACAATATGAAGAAAACCAAAACATCCAAACCAATTGAAATGGATAGGGGAATAATTATTCCGGCTGAAATATTGGCATGCGGTTTTTGCCAATTCACGAGGCACCACAAAAGACCAATATAAAGCAGTATCTGAACATTGTGATGATCAATGCGACCAGGTACGAACTGGGCAAGGGAAGAGGTGCACAAAACGGTGAAGAACACCGGAAGCAGACGGTTATAACGTGAAAACAGACTGTCACAGATTTTGGTAATTACCAAAACAGTTAATACCAGAATGATGGTTGGCCATACTATGGTTGTTAGCCGCTCTGCCAATTGCTGTCCCATTAAAGGGCTCATCAAATGGATCAATCCGGCAATAGGTGCATCAATCAATCGTGACCAGTGAATATCAGCACCATCAGGCGGCAACATGCGGTATGCCGTTGAATCATACCAGGATTGTCCGGATAATAGTGAACGAACTTGAAACAGACGCATAAAATCATCGGGCCCGGGAAGTGATCCCTGAGTCACAATATAACGTAGCGAATTCCAGCTCCAGGCCAATTGAAACAACAGCGTCCACATTACTATCTTGCCAGTTCCCGCTCCAGCTCCTGCATTTGCACTAAGTTGGGCACTTCCATCCCGGGAAATGTTTGTTGATGCGACTTTGCTGACCATGAGAAACCCTTGTTGCTTCAACGTGGCTAACGGCCATATTGTTTATCTTGAGCTTTTCTTTAATATCGCAAGAGAATTAAATTTTATTTTACGCATTGGATTTAGACCAAAGAAGTGGCTATCAACGAGAATTTTTCACAATGTATGAAGACAAGTCTATCGCAGTCCTGATTCCCTGCATGAACGAAGCATTGACGATTACGCGAGTGATAGAAGATATTCAGGTATCTTTGCCCAATGCTTCAATCTATGTTTATGACAATAATTCCACCGATGACACGGCCAAAGTAGCTACAAAAGCCGGTGCAATTGTTCGTGAGGAAAAGCGCCCAGGTAAGGGAAATGTTGTGCGGCGAATGTTTTCTGAAATTGAGGCCGACATCTATATAATGGTTGACGGCGATGACACTTACGATGCGAAAAATGCTCAAAAAATTGTTGAAGAGCTGATAAAAACCGGATCGGACATGGTTGTTGGCGCCCGACAGGGTGCATCGGAAAAACACCAGCGTGCAGGCCATGCAGCCGGCAACAGGATATTTAACATTATATATGCTGTTTTGCTTGGCCGGGAGTTTTCGGACATATTCTCTGGATACCGGGCGTTTACAAGAAGGTTTGTAAAAAGCTTTCCGGCTTTATCTGCTGGATTTGAAATTGAAACGGAATTGTCGGTACACGCTTCTCAGTTGAGATTGCCGGTCAGTGAAATCTCATTTCCCTATAGCGATCGACCAGACGGCTCAGAGAGCAAACTTAGTACATTTAAAGACGGTATCAAGATAATGAAAACCATTATCGTTTTACTGAAAGAATATAAACCAATCTATTTTTTTGGCATAATTGGTTTGCTCGGTGCATTGTTGTCAGTAGCACTGGCTATTCCGATTTTCATAGAATTTACCAAAACCGGTCAGGTAATGAAAATAGCTACGGCAATCTTATGTACCGGTATTATGGTCATCTCGATGTTAACCATTACTGCGGGTGTAATTCTGGATTCTATTCGACGGTTTCGAGCGGAAATGAAGCGTTTATTCTATAATATAACCTGAGCGTAAAAAGAGACCAATGCACCATGACCTTGAATTACATCCTGATCATCGCAGTTGTTGCTACTCTGGCAGTCGGCCAATTATTGTTCAAACTGGTTGGACTACGCATCGGCGATAGCGGATTTCAAACATTGCTGCACGATCAACGGGCAGCTCTGCTGTTTGGTATTTCGCTTGTATTGTACGGTGTAGCGACAATTGCCTGGATCTGGGCGTTGCGCCAGGTGCCACTTTCGACCGCCTATATGTTTATGTCGATGGGTTTTGTCATTGTCCCTGTGATGTCACATTTTGTCCTAGGCGAGGCACTAAATCTTCGTATAGCACTGGGTAGCGCGATGATCATAGCCGGCATTATGATTTCAGCGTCTGCTTGATCACAATGTAGGCCAATTTTTCAGATCTTTGTATGTCGAAATCAGGGCAATAGATCTCTTTTACCCTGATTTCACATATTCAAAATTCCATTTGTCGGGAATTACATTCCCAACCCGCCAATGCAGACGTATTTGGTATCGAGATAGTCTTCGATACCCTGATGTCCGCCTTCTTTACCAAGGCCAGATTCCTTAAGTCCCCCAAACGGAGCCTCAACCGTTGTAATGATTCCCTCGTTAACACCAACCAATCCATATTTTAGTTCCTGCATCACTCTAAACGCACGGCCCAGGTCTTGAGTATAGAAGTAACTGGCCAACCCAAATTCTGTGTTATTGGCCATCTCAATTGCTTCCTCTTCACTCTTGAATCGGTAGACCGGTGCGATTGGGCCAAAAATTTCCTCACGAGTGAATCTCATATTTGATTTTGCATTGGCAATGACCGTCGGCTCAAAAAAAGTACCACCCAATTTATGACGCTTGCCACCGGTTACAATTCTGCCACCTTTTTTTGTCGCATCTTCGATCATACTTTCGACGCTTAAAATAGCGTTCTCATCGATAAGTGGCCCTTGCTGAGTACCCTGTTCCTGTCCATTGCCGACAATCAGCTTTTCTGATTCCTCGGCTAAGCGATCAACAAATCTGTTATAAATCCTGGATTGGGCCAAAAAGCGATTTGTACAGACACAGGTTTGTCCGGAATTACGGTATTTTGCAGCTATTGCTCCTTCAACCGCTCGCTCGATATCGGCATCATCGAAAATAATGAAGGGCGCATTGCCGCCTAATTCCATTGATATTTTTTTAACAGTTCCTGCTGCCTGTTTGATCAGTAATTTTCCAACCTCAGTAGAGCCAGTGAATGTAATCTTGCGCACCAGTGGATTCTTGGTCATTTCTCCACCGATTTGTGAAGCAGACCCGGTGAGAACGTTGACGACCCCTGAGGGAATTCCTGCCATTTCAGCAATCACACCCCAGGCAATGCCGGAATAAGGTGTCTGAGTCGCGGGTTTTACCACCACGCTACAGCCGGCAGCAATTGCCGGAGCAATTTTTCTGGCCAGCATTGATGAGGGGAAATTCCAAGGTGTGATTGCCGCCACTACGCCCAGAGGTTCTTTGGTGACCAGAATTTTTCTGTCTGCCCAAGGGGAAGGCACGACATCGCCATAGGTACGTCTGGCCTCCTCAGCATACCAAAGTACATAAGCTGCAGACATACCAACTTCGCCGCGAGCCTCAACCAAAGATTTCCCCTGTTCCATGGACAATATTTCGGCCAGTGATTCCTGATTTTCAATAATTACATCGTGCATTTTTCGAAGTAATTGAGCACGCTCCAAAGCCGAAGTTTTACGAAAAGTTTCGAAACTATTTTGAGCGGTCTCTATCGCGCGGCGTGTTTCCTCACGCCCGGCATTTGGAATTGTTCCAATGGTTTCACCTGTAGCCGGATTGATTACATCAATCGTTTCTCCTGAATCGGCTTCCACCCATTTTCCGCCAATCAAAATGGCCTGTTTGATAAAATTTTCAACTTTAGCTGGCATTTTCATTTCCTCATTTGTTCTGTCCAGTCGAAGATTACAAATTGAGCTTCTGGACGGTACTAATACAATTTCTGAGCGCAGGTTTAAACGCCTTCATTATTTGACCGAATGCGTACAAGATTTTTCAGCATTGTCACAATGGTATTTTCGAATTTGCCGAAATAATGTCGTATAAATCTCCGATGATGTGTGTTCATCGCAGTTTTAACAGTCAAAATATAGCAGTACAAACCTATCTCTGCACATTCAAGCTGCAAATATGGCAAAATAAACCGCGCCAAAACTGGCGTGTCTAGTGGATTATTCGAGACAAATGGAAAATCAATTTGTAATTTCCCATGAACTATTTCTGATGTTAATCTGTAATTGAAGATAACCAACTTTAATCGAAATTGTTTTTGTGTGCCAGTGCGCGAGTTTACAATTCAAACAACCGCCAATAACACCCAATTGAATCTCACTAATTCCCATATCTGAAGAAAGCCAACTAATTGTCAGTCATACGCTTATCAGAAACTATGATAAACCAGATTGCCGCTGGTGAAGTCATTGAACGACCAGCCAGTGTCGTCAAGGAATTGATAGAAAATGCGATTGACGCAGATGCTTTGCGCATAGATATTGTGACTGCTGCAGGCGGCAAAAACCTCATACGCATCATTGATGATGGAAAAGGCATGAGTGTGCAGGATCTCGAACTTGCAGTTGAGCGTCATTGCACCTCAAAACTATCCTTGGATCTAATGAATATTCAAACATTAGGGTTTCGCGGCGAGGCGCTGCCTTCAATCGGGTCGGTGGCAAAATTGACTATTACGACACGGCATAAATCCAGCGATTGCGCATGGCGAATTGTCGTTGATGGAGGGAAACTATCGAAACCTCAGCCGGCAGCCCTTACAAAAGGTACTGTGATTGAGGTTTCCAACCTTTTTTCCAATGTACCCGCCCGATTAAAGTTCCTAAAATCAGACAGGGCTGAAACGAACGCAATTACCCAGGTTTTCAAGCGTGTAGCACTTGCATTTCCAGATATCCGTTTTTCCATTTCCGGTGCAGATCGATCTTCATTGACTTATTTTCCCTCTGATTCCATGGGTCGAATAAGCCAGATACTGGGCCCAGAATTCGAAAATAACGCACTTGAAATCGATGCTGTGCGAGAAGGTTTTCATCTGACTGGATTTGCCGGTCTTCCAACCTTCAACCGTGGCAATGGTCAACATCAATTTTTCTTCGTCAATGGCAGACCGGTACATGATAAATCACTGTTTGGAGCGGTGCGAGGTGCTTATTCAGACTTCCTGCCAAGGGATCGCCACGGTGTTCTGGTATTATTTCTAGACTGCGATCCCTCACAAGTTGATGTCAATGTTCATCCGGCAAAATCTGATGTTCGATTTCGTGATGCGGGACTGATACGAGGGCTGATTGTTGGGTCTTTAAGACAGGCAATCAGCGCAGCAGGTTTTCGCTCATCAAGTGAAGGTGGTCGCAACATGATGGCGGCATTTCGTCCCGAGACAAACAGACCTCAAACCAATCCATGGCAAGCTGAATTATCACCTTATTATCCGCTGAATGGCGCAAATGGCGATTCGAGTATTGGCAGCACGAACTTTTCACATGAACAATTTTCACAGTCTCACGGTTTTGCAGAAAACCCAACTGCCAGCACTGATGGCTTTGCCCCGTCCGGGCAAATCACCAAAACATTTCAGGGCGATGAAACCACAGAAAATGGCTGGTATGAACAACATCCACTTGGGGCGGCCAGAACACAAATACACGAAAATTATATCATCGCACAAACTCCCGATGGCCTGATGATTATTGATCAGCATGCCGCCCATGAACGTATTGTTTATGAAAAGTTGAAAGCCGGCATGGATCATGGTGTTGCCAGTCAAATCCTGCTTATTCCGGATGTTGTTGATCTTGCAGAGGACGATACAGAGCGTTTACTGGAGCAGAGTGCAGAGCTGGAAAAATTTGGCCTGGTTATTGAGAAATTTGGACCCGGAGCAGTTGTTGTTCGTGAGACACCGGCAATGTTGGGAAAAATTGATGCCAAAAGCCTGGTCACTGACCTGGTCGATGAGCTGGCGGAGTGGGATAACAACAAAAGCCTGATGGAAAAACTTGAACATGTTGCCGCAACAATGGCCTGCCACGGATCTGTACGTTCAGGCAGAATACTCAAAGGCGAGGAAATGAACGCTTTGCTGCGGCAAATGGAAACAACACCCAATTCCGGACAATGCAACCACGGCCGACCCACATATATAGAATTGAAACTGAAGGATATTGAACGGTTGTTTGGAAGATAGGATTGAGATGAATGTGAGATCATCTCAGTTGCAGTTTCCATTCACTTGCTTAGCAAATCGGATCGCGCTAATGTTTTGCTGTCTGCGATAGATTATCTAATTCCAGTCTGCCTGTACAATATAATCAGAACCAATGACTACAATTTCGGGATAGAACAGAAATGAATCGTTTTGAAGGCCCCGGTGCCGGTGAAGCCAAGATCAAATATCTGGATGGTGACTATCAGATTATATTGCCCGGATCCTTTGTTCGTTGTGCGATAACTGGTGAAAGTATAGGATTGGACGATTTGAAATACTGGAATGTGTCGCGTCAAGAAGCCTATATTGATGCTTTGGTGTCATTGCAAAGAGAAGAACAATTTTCCTGAAAGTATTAAGGTATTTGCGATTTGGATTGAGTCATTTGACCGTTTTTCATATTTGATGGTAATACATGCAATTCCCGGTGGTCTATAGGGCCATAAGAATAACACAACGCTGGCCATTGAGCTTGAAAAATGAAGCCCCTTTCACTTTGGGGATGGCCAAACCGGAAATGCCCTAGCCCGCTTCTTGTTTACACGGAATCATTTGACCGTTTATTCACGCTTTCTGGCAAGGCATGATTTTCGCCGTGGTCTGGTTGACCACAAGAAAAGCATAACGCTGTCCAGAAAGCGT
>JAAENI010000650.1 GCA_024224595.1 Hyphomicrobiales bacterium | reverse complement strand
GTTCAGCGGGTTTGGTGAGTTTATCGTGGCGCACCTTATCCCAGGCGTTATGCACCTAGAGCCAAGATTTTCAATGGTAGATAATCCATCGCTTGTTTCCACGATTTATTTGGCCATTCGTTTGCCGAAAGGCTGCCTGAAAGTCCGAAGGTAAGCTTGTTGTTGCCTTCTCTGCTGCCTTTGATTCTGGCAATTCAACATTATAATTTCAATGTTGCTCAGCTGTGAAAGTGTTGGCGTATTTCTTTGCCTATTGGTTTGGTGCAGCAGCCAAGCCAGTCCGCATCAGGTTGTCATGCAGGTTTCTCTGGCCCAAATCGTTGAAAGTGAATCGGAATTATCAGAGTCCGGATTTGTTGCCTGTATGCCGCAGATTTATCACGCGTGGAAAGATTTTCGACCAAGTATGATCGTATTAATGGATGGAGTTGCATAACAAAGGTATCAAGGTGACTTGTTTGACTCGGCATTTTTGGTTTGGAGTTTAGTGGGTTTGGTGAGTTCACCGTGGCGCACCTTATCCCAGGCGTTATGCACCTAGAGCCAAGATTTTCAATGGTAGATAGTTCATCGCTCATTTCCACGATTTCTCTGGCCATTTGTTTGCCGAAAGGCTGCCTGTAAGTCCGAAGATAAGCAGGTTGTTGTTATATTTGCTGCCTTGAAGTCTGGCAATTCAATATCATAATTTCAACGTTACTTTGCTGTGAAAGATCTGGCGCATTTCTTTCCTATTGGTTCGGTGCTGCAGCCAAGCCTGTCTGTATTAGGTTGTCATGCAAGTTGGTTTGGTTCAAATCGTTGTAAGTCAATCGCAATTAACAGAGTGTGAGCTTGTTGCCTGTATGCCG
>JAAENI010000649.1 GCA_024224595.1 Hyphomicrobiales bacterium | reverse complement strand
GAGATAATCAATATCTTGCCGTTGTCCATAATGTCCTTCAGAACAAGTCGAGATTTTGGCTGGCCTATGCATGTGCGAATGGCCGGATCGGATATCAGTGCGCCAATTTTGTTCAGTGTTGAAAGGGTACGCTCGCGCTGTTCCCTCTCGGGCATGTGTTCCTCAAAATCTGTCTTCCAGAAATCGGCAATGGTCGGGTCATTAATATGGCTGATGACGCGCCTGCGATATTTGGGACTAGTAAGCAAAAACTTCAAACCAAGCAATGTGCCATCCGGCATATCCATCATGGCGCGAGCGCCATTGTATAAAAATTGATCAAGTGCTGGTGTTGCGATATCTGAATAACCCCACACCGCTTTGAAGCTGTCGACAATCGATGAAGCTACAAATGACTTTCGTTCCTCGGGAACATTGTCAAAGACGTTAAAGCCAATCGCTAATTCATACGGGTTGAAATATACAACATCCGATCTTCGTGATTTGGGAATGTGTTTGATGATATCCTGCGCCCCATCGCCATGCGGATCAAAGAACGCAATGCCATCGCCAACCAGGATATCATCGATGGCCCATCGAACCATTGCAGTTGACTTTCCCACTCCGGTTTTGCCAATCACCCAGGTATGGGAAAAGCGCCTGTTGTTTATCACAGGTGCAAAGTCGTATCGCTTTTTCGACGCGTCATATTGTTTTGAAAGACCGAGTTGCATGGCACAAAAGGCGGCGCTCCATCACCTCAAACATCCATCTTTGGTGTGAGGAGCAAAAGGGATGTAACACCGCCGTTTATGAAGAACTGTCCTTACATATTATAGCGCTTTGCAAACATAATTGTTGCTAAGAAAAATCGGCCATATCCTTG
>JAAENI010000648.1 GCA_024224595.1 Hyphomicrobiales bacterium | reverse complement strand
TTGAGTTGGGGAAACAGTTAGATATTCCTACACCCTATAACGAAGTACTGTCTGCGGTTATTCGATTGCGTGAAAAGAGGTTTTAATCATCAACTATGAAAATAGCCAGTTTTAAACATTTTAATTTTAGCGGTTACGGACTGATAAAAGATCATGGTATTGTTTCCATTAGCACCCATTTTAAACAGCGATTTCCCTGTCTGAAAGATGTGCTTGACGCGAATGCGCTTGGCGAACTTGGCGAGGATTGCAATGGTCGCAGTATTAACTATCCAATTGACGATGTTCAGCTTTTGCCACCCATTACGAATCCATCCCGAATATTTTGCGTTGGTATTAATTATCCGAAGCGTTATCCACTTGACAACCCGGTTGCACCTCCCGCGAATATTATACTATTTGCAAAAGTGCCCGGAACACTGGTCGGCCATGGTGAAAGATTGGAAATTCCTGAAGGTGAAGCAGCCGATACTTTCGATTACGAGGGTGAAGTTGGCATAATCCTGGGCAAAGCAGGGCGGCACATCAAAGAATCTGAGGCCCTAAATCACGTCGCAGGTTACACAATCATCAATGATGGTTCGGTTCGAGCCTGGCAAAAGCATAGCATTCACGCCGCTAAGAATTTTGCCAATTCGGGCAGTTGTGGACCCTGGATGGTAACTGCTGATGAAATCACCGATTTGGCAGCTATGCAATTGACCACGCGTTTAAACGGAAAAATCGTGCAGGACACAACTGTTTCAAAAATGCTGTTTTCAATACCTGAAATCATTGCCTATATTTCGCATACCATAGATTTGCGCCCCGGTGATTTGATTGCCACCGGTTCCCCCGAAGGCGCCGGCGGCAGCCAACAGCCACCCAGATTTCTACGCCGTGGTGATATACTTGATTTCGAGGTATCGGGAGTTGGT
>JAAENI010000647.1 GCA_024224595.1 Hyphomicrobiales bacterium | reverse complement strand
CTTCTAAATCTTCATTGATGGCAATCACTTCACCTGACATGGGCGAATAAATATCAGAGGCCGCTTTAACCGATTCAACCACACCCGCCTCATCTTGCGCATGAATTTCAGCGCCGACTTCAGGCAACTCAACATACACCACATCACCCAAGGCAATTTGGGCATGATCGGTGATACCGACAGTGATGACACCGTCTTCTAAACGCGCCCATTCATGACTGCTGGCGTATTTTAATTCTGTAGGTAAATTACTCATGTTCAAATTCCTAACATCGGTGAATCCATGCCGTAGCATGGCGGTTGAAATAACAGCGGCAATTTTACCTTGCATGGCATGAAAAACAAGCGATTGCATCATCTATCTCAGACTTAACAGCGCACTGTTACAACAATTGGTTATAAACACCCCGTATTTATGCCGAATTGCTTGCCACTATCGGTTTAATAAGCGCTTGATTCACACTATAGCAATTGGGTCATAGGGAAATATAAGGAAGTCAGCCATGCCATATTCATCGTTGCCTCGCATCACTGCACTGCTTTGCATGATCGGCTTATTAGGTGCCTGCGCTGAAGTACCCAGCACCTCAAAACGCCAAGCCTTGGAATGTTTTATTTTAGAAAGCCGTAATATCGATGAATTAGGCGAAACCCTGGAGGCTGAGCTGATCATCAGCAATGTCAGCCGCCGCCCGATTATTTTTCAAAACGATGGCAATGCATCGGATATTGCCAAAATTTGGCTCAGCATCAATGATAACGAACACTCCATCTCCAACCCCTCTAGCGCATTAATGTTTCCCGACAATGCCGAAGCGCAAAAAAGGTTAATTTTACCGGCATACAGTTCAACACAGGTGAGTGTCTCACAGGCCATAGATGATGACGATCAAGGCAAAAAAGGTATTGAGATCGAGCAAATCAGCCTGAATATGCGCACCGACACCCACGGTTTCATTTATTGCGACATCCCCTTGCGCCCCAAACTCAAACGCTCTCGCTAACTAAGATTTTCT
>JAAENI010000646.1 GCA_024224595.1 Hyphomicrobiales bacterium | reverse complement strand
CGATTTCGGCGGCATTTCTAACAAATCGCCACAGTAATTTATTGTAAGAAGAACATGACTCTCATTTGGCTTACCAGGAATGATTGCCGGCCCTGAGTCTCCACCAACAAGCCATCCCTGTTTGGAATCGAGTCGCAAGCCACCTTTTGCTTCTCCGGACTCGGCTGAATGGCATTCATAGCAATGTTTGATAAGCACTGGCCTGATGTTGGCCTCAAAAAAATCAATTTGTGAAGCACTACCATCGGACGCAACGACATGAGATGCTGCGATTGCACCGACGCCAACAAACGCTGAAAGAACGTAGATAATGATTTTGATTTGTGACATCACATCCCACACTATGCCAATTACCCCATACAAATGTCGCGGACGGGCACACATTATGAAAAGCAATGCCACAAACCTACTTCGCGAGGATCACTGCAATATCTGCTGCAGATCCAAAATCATTACCTGAAACTTCGGAAATATTGCGTACCAGTACATAGCGAGCCGCTATTGCATCACCCTCCACACGCTGAGCCTGCTTTTCCTTTTTAAAGAGACAGCGCACGTACGGCTCTTCTGGAAAGTGATCAGCGTTATCCGACACATAGAATTCTGTTTCTTCAAAAGCACCGTTCCACCCCTTATCTTGCCTGGCTAAATACTAGAAACCATTGATCATTCGGGTTTGACCCAAATCAATCACCAGTTCATGCGGATGCTTCTTCTTTTCTTGTGAAAACTGTGAATGCCATACGGTACTCGGCTTTCCATCTATTG
>JAAENI010000645.1 GCA_024224595.1 Hyphomicrobiales bacterium | reverse complement strand
TCAGTTAAATGCTCTAGAAGTTTTTCAGAAGCTGGAATGTTTCCATCTTGGAAGTCATCAACCGGTTCAACGACACCAACACCGAACATTTTTTTCCACAAGCGATTGGCGATTGCTCGTGAAAACTGGCGGTTGTCAGGAGCTGTCAGCCAGGCAGCAAACTGTGTGCGGCCGTCACTATTTTTGTGTTGCTCCGGAATCTTCCCCCACAACACTGCAGGATCAACTTTCTCATTTGGTGCCCCATTATCATACTGGTAGTCATGAGGCAGCTTGAGCGGTGTGGGTTTGAAGTTGACAGACGTTGCATTCAGCCTGAGAAATTGAATAGTAGCAGTTGAAACTTCCCTTTTTTTGCGGGCTTCGTTGAGTTCCTTAGCGAGCTTCTTGGCATTTCCTGCTTGCGCCTGCATGCCCATGCCCATCATTGATGACATGCCACCACCACCTTTACCTGCAAAAACACGATCACGGGTACCGCTTGTCAATGCAGCAAGTTCGTAGAACTGGTTTTGAGTCCACTTGTCGAAAGGATGATCATGGCATTGGGCACATCCAATTTGTGTGCCAAGAAATACGCGCACAGTATTATCGATATATGGTAGTGCCATACCACGATCACGCAGTTGGTAACCGGTTGCTGGGTTGTCCCAGATTTTTCCATCTGCTGTGAGCATTGAGAACACCCACTTATCATATGGAGTATTTTCAGCAATCGATTGCTTCACCCAGTCCATGTAGGGTTCAAAGATGAGCGTGTTTTTATCGGGTCGCTCTTTCAGGCGCAG
>JAAENI010000644.1 GCA_024224595.1 Hyphomicrobiales bacterium | reverse complement strand
GGTATGGGGCACTAGGACGCCGGGCGGAGCGGGTGGCGTCTTTGCCCTCAGCGTCCCGCCTTCGGTGTTTTCCGCGGCTGACGAGAAGCTGCCTAAGCAGTCATTGGCGACGGGCTGATTTAACACTATCACCGATAGTGTTAAACTTTCAGTGCTGATCGCGAGCTGGCCGGCAGCTAATTAAGCCGGCGCAACGGTTTTCCTTGTGAATGAAATCAAACACTTGGAATTTTGAGATTCACAATTTAACACTTCTCTAACAAAGTGTTAGATGTGAATGAAATGAACCTTTGCGATAAAACCGGAAACTTCCGTTTTTTTCGTCTGCGTGTTGAAAAGACCCACCGGGAAGGTCCGATGTTTAAAGAGCCAGGGTTGCTTAAAAAACCCATCGGATTTTTTTGGTGTTGAAATTTCGAAATATTTGATCCGGCGGTCTGGCTCTGCGATGGGGCCAATGGTAAACATGAACAGCACAATCGGGTTGTGTTCGGACTTCTAAGCCTTTGTGGATTTGCCTATGTCGACTGACAATTCTTCCTTTCCAGACAAATCAGTAACTAATCAAAAATCCGCCAGGCCACGACCTCAATTGCCATATAAACCTGTCAATAAAAACTCTGACACCAATGAGCAGATCCTCGATAATACTAATGATGATCTCGGCGGTTCTGGAAGTCCCGGATTTATCCACCTTCACACCCATTCTGCCTATTCTCTGCTCGAAGGTGCGGTGCAGCCAAAGCGTTTGCAGGAATTGGCAATTGCTGACGGGCAACCGGCGCTTGCAATCACTGATCGCAACAATTTATTTGGCGCACTGGAATTTTCAGAAAAGGCATCAGAGCTTGGTTTGCAACCCATCATGGGCAGTAAGTTGGCGATCGATTTTAGTAATTTTGAAAACTTCGATATTTCCCGGCGAAATGAAAATTCTACCAGTTCTGCTTCCGGTGAAGCCACTGACCCTGACACCGAGTGTGAATCTGACAGTGATCACCTGTTAAAAGGCGGTGCAAGGAATGGCAGGAAGGGGATTGATGATTATCCATTTGTTATTCTGCTGGCAATTAATGAGGTCGGATTTGCCAATTTGACCAAACTGGTAAGTCGCGCCCATCTTATTCCCAATGAAATGGATGTCCCGCATGTAAGCGTTGAAGAATTGGCGGCGCTTAGCGAGGGTTTGATTCTGCTTAGTGGCGGAGAAGAGGGGCCATTAAATAAAGCATTTGCAATGGGTAACTCTGACCTGGGCAACTCTGAATTGAGTAACTCTGGAATTGCTAGCACATATTGCCAGAATTTGTACTCCATATTTGGTGACCGGTTTTATATTGAGCTTCAGCGGCACGCGGGTGATGATCCCAGCATTGAGAATTCATTGCTGGCATTGGCCTATGAAGAGAACATACCCCTGGTGGCAACCAATCAGGTCTATTTTGCTACTGAGGAAGATCATGAAGCGCATGATGCACTGATCTGTATTGCTGAAGGTAATGTTGTGGGTCAAGATGATCGCCGTCATGTGAGCGCCGATCATTTCTTCAAATCACGAGCGCAGATGAAAGCTTTATTTTCTGATTTGCCGGAGGCTCTGGAAAATAGCGTTGAGATTGCCCGTCGCTGCAGCTACCGTACCCATACGAGGCAGCCTATTCTGCCCAATTTTACGACCGGTGAGAATAGTGGCGATTCAAATCAGGCAGAATTTGACGAACTGAAAAAGTTGGCCGAATCCGGGCTGGATATGCGCCTTGATAATCATGGATTAGCCGAGGGTTTTACACGTTCTGACTATGATGACCGGCTTCAATTTGAGTTGGGTATCATTGAGGAAATGGGCTTTCCGGGATATTTCCTGATTGTTGCAGATTTTATTGGCTGGGCCAAGCAACAGGATATTCCGGTTGGACCGGGAAGGGGGTCGGGAGCGGGTTCTGTGGTCGCCTGGTCTTTGAAAATTACTGATCTGGATCCGATGCGCTTTACTTTGCTTTTTGAACGGTTCCTAAATCCTGAACGCCTGTCGATGCCGGATTTTGACGTCGATTTTTGTCAGGACCGGCGTGAAGAGGTCATTCACTACGTACAAGAAAAATATGGCCGGGACCGCGTTGCCCAGATTATCACCTTTGGTACTTTGCAGGCGCGCGCCGTATTGCGCGACGTCGGGCGGGTGTTGCAGATGCCCTATGGGCAGGTTGACCGTTTGTGCAAGCTGGTACCTTCTAATCCGGCAAATCCGGTCTCGCTTGCTCAGGCGGTGGATGAAGAACCTAAATTGATGGAGGCGCGGCG
Source organism: Hyphomicrobiales bacterium (assembly GCA_024224595.1). Lineage (GTDB taxonomy): Bacteria > Pseudomonadota > Alphaproteobacteria > Rhizobiales > Rhizobiaceae > JAAEMP01. The sequence goes on along the minus strand of JAAENI010000644.1, from coordinate 32,213 downwards.
GGAAGAAGAGATAGTTGAAAGACTGTTCAGTATTTCTTTGCGCCTGGAGGGTTTGTACCGTCATGCTTCAACCCATGCCGCGGGTATTGTAATCGGGGACAGAAAACTAGAGGAACTGGTGCCATTGTACCGTGACCCACGTTCGGAAATGCCGGTATCACAGTATAATATGAAATGGGTGGAACCGGCTGGCCTGGTTAAATTTGATTTTCTGGGCCTCAAAACGCTGACAGTCCTCAAACAGGCATTGAAATTTATTGCACAGCGAGGAATTGAAATTGACCTCGACGCGTTGCCGATTGATGACGAGCCGACATTTCAGATGTTGACCAGCGGCGATACCGTGGGGGTTTTCCAGCTGGAAAGTGCCGGCATGCGAAAAGCGCTGATCGGTATGAAACCGGACCGCTTTGAAGATATCATCGCGCTGGTGGCTCTTTATCGTCCTGGTCCAATGGATAATATACCGACCTACAATGCACGAAAGAACGGCGAAGAGGAACCTGACTACTATCATCCAAAAATCAAGGAAATTCTGAGCGAGACCTATGGTGTTATTATCTATCAGGAACAGGTATTGCAGATCGCCCGGGTGTTATCGGGTTATTCGCTGGGTGAGGCGGATTTTTTGCGCAAGGCAATGGGGAAAAAAATTAAGGCAGAAATGGATGCTCAAAGAACGCGTTTTGTCGAAGGGGCGGTTGAGCGGGATATTTCAAAGGCGCGGGCAAATGATATTTTTGATGTTTTGGCAAAATTTGCCGGTTACGGATTTAACAAGGCCCATGCCGCTGCATATGCATTGATTTCTTATCAAACCGCTTTTTTGAAATGTCACTATCCAGTTGAGTTTCTCGCGGCGAATATGCAGTTGGATATGGGAAATACTGAAAAACTGAGCATTTTTCATCAGGATGCGGGCCAACAAAAAATAGAAGTCGTTCAGCCATCCGTCCAGACATCACAGACCGGGTTCTCGGTTAAAGACGGAAAAGTGGTTTATGCCCTGGCAGCGGTTAAAGGGGTTGGAACAGGTGCCGTTCAGCAGATCATTGTTGAGCGTGAGAACAATGGACAATTCTCCAATCTGACGGACTTCTTTTCACGGGTGGAATCGCGCCAGCTTAATCGGCGCACTGTCGAAAACCTTATTTGTGCTGGCGCCTTTGACTGTTTTGGGCGACCGCGCGAAGCAATGCTGGCAGGTCTTGATCGCTTGCTCGGCCATGCCAACCGAACCCTGGATGACAGGGAACGCGGGCAAAGTGATATGTTTGGTGGCGCTGAGGCTTCTGAAATTCAGTTACCTGATTCCAAGCCATGGCTTCCTTCTCAATTGTTGCAGCGCGAATTCCAGTCCGTCGGTTTTTATCTCAGTGCCCATCCGCTGGATGAGTATCGCAAAGTCCTTGAGACATTCCGTATTCAGCTTTATGCGGATTTCGAAAAATCAGTGCGCGCTGGTGCGAGTGCAGGAAAACTCGCAGGAACGGTTATCAGCCGTCAGGAAAGAAAAACCCGTTCGGGAAAACGGATGGGTGTCATCACCCTTTCCGACCCGTCTGGCCAATATGAGGCGGTGATTTTTGAAGAGGGTCTGGAACGATATCGTGATTTGTTTGAATCAGGCCAGTCAATCATCATTCAATGCGGCGCTGATATGCGGCCGGAAGGAGTTTCAATTCGCATATTGAGTGCAAAATCACTGGAAGAGGAATCCAGCAAAGTCCAGCAGGACTTGCGAATATTTGTGCGTAATGGCGAAGCGATAGATAGTATTTTTTCACTGATCCAGGGGCGTGGCGATGGCAAGGTCAGTATTGTCGTTGTCAAGAATTTTGGCGAAAGCGAAATTGAAATCCAGCTCAAAAACAAAATCAATGTCACCAGCCGAATTAAGAGCGCATTGATAGCGGCATCTGGTGTCCTTGATGTCGAGCTGGTTTGATTCACCGCGGGTTTCAAATCAGATATTTGGAAAACTCCTGTTCAATATTGCTTCCTTCACTCGCAAAACTCGCTGTTCCTGAACCTGCATAAACTCGACACTCAGTGATCAGGTTATTGCTTTTTCGTTGTAATTACTCCACATTTCTATGACATTTTATCATTCAGGCAAAAACTGAAAATCATATGTGTAAAAGTGAATCGAGATAAAGCCATGTTTAGTGGAAATTCTGTACGACCTGTCGATCACATAGTCTTGTCTTTACCAGACATTAAACTGGCCGGTGACAGATTTGGTGAACTCGGGTTTAATTGTGCGACGGTTGCCCGTCATAGTTTTGGAACTGAAAATGCAATAATCCCATTTTCAAATGGCACTTTCATAGAGCCTTTGGCGATTGGTGACGCGGATGCTGTCGCTGAATATGCGCTCAAACGCCACCCGTTTGTCGTTCGTGATCAGGCCTATCGCTATCGTCACGGCGGATCATCGTTTGCCGGTGGATTTTCGATGTTGGTGTTCAGTGGAGATAATGCAAAAAAAGATCAAAAACTTTTTCGCAAAGCCGGGCTCAATACAGGGAAAATTTCCAGGGTCAAACGCCCGGGCCTCAATATCCGTACTGCTTTCGCGATGGACGAACGGGTCAATGACTGCACCCTGTTTGTTTGTGAGCGCAAGGACGGAATACCGGTATTTGATGAACAGTTAACCAGCCATCCCAATGGTGCATTAAGGTTGTCTCGGGTGGTGTTGGTAGATGATAATCCCGCAGATTTCTACCAATATCTGGGTGTGGTTAGTGGGCAACATGATTATATTGAAACTGAGTGGGGGGGTGACCTTTCATTAGCAAACGGTCTGGTTTCGATTATCTCTCCCAGCGGCCTGAAGTGCGAATATGGAGTTGATCTAACCTCACCTCTGTTGCGCAATGGGCCAAGACTGGTCACTTATGACATTGTTGTGACTTCATTGGATGAGACTGCCATGATGCTGGCCGAAAAGGGAATCCTTGCCAGTCAAATTGGAAATCGGGTAGTTGTTGCCAATGCACCTCACCAAGGTGCGACACTGGCTTTTGTAGAGGAATAAATATTTTGAATCCAAATAGCACCGTAGCAGCTGGAGACGTCAAATTTGGCAATGAGTTGCCAATATCGATCCTGGCCGGACCCTGCGCGATGGAAAGCCGTCAACACAGTTTTGATATGGCTGGGAGTCTGGTGGAAATTTGCCGGGAACTGGACATTGGGCTGGTTTACAAATCTTCTTTTGACAAGGCCAACCGGACGAGCTTGTCAGCAAAACGCGGGGTAGGTTTTGATGCGGCGATGCAGGTATTTGATGATTTGCGCCAGGAATTCGGAATACCGGTGGTGACTGACGTACATACCTCAGAGCAATGTGGCCTGGTCGCATCTCATGTTGATATTTTGCAGATACCGGCTTTTTTGTGCAGACAGACAGATTTGTTGATTGCTGCCGCCAATACAGGCAAAGTTGTGAATGTGAAAAAAGGGCAGTTCCTGGCGCCCCACGACATGGAAAATGTCCTCACCAAAGTCGTCGATAGTGGCAATCCGAACGTTTTGTTGACCGAGCGCGGTGTCAGTTTCGGCTACAATACGCTGGTGTCTGATATGCGGGCTCTGGCAATCATGGCCCAAACCGGTGCACCTGTGATATTTGATGCGACGCATTCTGTCGCTCAACCTGGCGGCAAGGGGACTTCATCGGGTGGTCAACGTGAAATGGTGCCGGTATTATCACGTGCCGCTGTTGCTGTTGGTGTAGCAGGATTGTTTCTGGAGACCCATCAGGATCCCGATACGGCTCCATCTGACGGCCCCAATATGGTACCGTTGGATGAAATGAAGGGTCTTCTGTCTCAATTAAAAGAAATTGACGCGGTAATCAAAGGCTGAATAACCCGCCGTTACTTTTTACAATTCGCGATTGAGTTGCTCGATACGCTTATTGTAACTGGCCTCCAGGCAGGTCCAGTCAAGATCACAACCATTGCGTTTTTTCACCCAGGCCGTGTGATCTCTTGAAATCCGTTGGCGTTGGGGTGTCGTGTCCACACTTTTTCTGCGATTATGATAGATCTCAGCCAACTTCTCATCGAGTGTCAGCAAGACTTCATTGTTGCAGATTGCGTATTCAGAACTGATATGGGCTTGAGAGCAATCAAAGGATTGAGCACTGGCAAATACTGTCGAAAGTAACAACGGAATTGAGATGAGAAAACCAAGTGTCAGGAACATATTTATGGTCGAACGCATGGGATATCCTTATTCAGTCAATTAAAAGCCGCTACACAAAACACATCAGGCTAGACCTGTTTTTTCCATGCTATTTGGGTGGGAAGAAGACCGAATTGTGGAGATATCATGCCGATATCTTGAATATTAAGGCAGGAAACTTTGTGTGCGCTCTAGCCCAATGCCATGAGAACGTTTAGAAGGCCCACAACCAACCGCGTTAAACCAGATTCAGACAGCCAGAGTGCCGTCGATTGCCAATTTCATAAACTGCATCATCAAAAGGTGAAAAATGACTGAAATCATTGAACTTATCGGCCGTGAAATACTTGATAGCCGGGGTAACCCGACCGTAGAAGTGGACGTCACACTGGATGATGGTTCTTTTGGTCGCGCTGCGGTGCCTTCCGGCGCATCCACCGGGGCGCATGAGGCTGTCGAACTGCGAGATGGCGGCGCACGCTATCTTGGCAAGGGCGTTAAAAATGCCGTTGCAGCTGTCAATGGCGAGATTTTTGAAGCCATTTGTGGATTGGATGCTGAAGAGCAACTGTCAATTGACCAGACGATGATTGAACTGGATGGAACACCCAACAAGGCACGCCTGGGTGCCAATGCCATTCTTGGTGTTTCGCTTGCCGTTGCCAGAGCCGCGTCTGCTGCTGCGCAATTGCCGATTTACCGATATATTGGTGGTGCCAATGCGCATTTGCTGCCGGTTCCAATGATGAATATCATCAATGGCGGTGAGCACGCTGATAATCCGATTGATTTTCAGGAATTCATGATTATGCCGGTGGGTGCTGATACGTTTGGTGAGGGGTTGCGCATCGGTGCAGAAATATTTCACAACCTGAAAAAGGAACTCTCTTCCCAGGGCCACAATACCAATGTTGGCGATGAAGGCGGGTTCGCGCCCAATATCGGCAGTGCGACACAAGCGCTTGATTTCATCATGAAGTCGGTTGAGAGCGCCGGATATAGGCCAGGCGAAGATGTATTCATTGCGCTTGACTGTGCATCTTCCGAGTTTTTTGACAATGGCGTCTATAATCTCAAAGGCGAGGGGCGTATTTTAGGTTCGGGTGAAATGGCAGCCTATCTTGAGGAATTGTCAAACCAGTATCCGATCGTTTCAATCGAAGATGGCATGGCAGAAGATGACTGGGATGGATGGAAGGAATTGACCGACAAGATTGGTGAACGCTGCCAGATCGTCGGTGATGATCTGTTCGTGACCAATTCCGGGCGTTTGCGCGACGGGATCAAAATGGGTGTAGCCAATTCGATTTTGGTGAAAGTAAACCAGATCGGCACATTGTCAGAAACGCTTGATGCGGTCGATATTGCCCACAAGGCCAGCTACACCGCCGTGATGTCTCACCGATCCGGGGAAACGGAAGATTCCACCATTGCCCATCTGGCGGTTGCCACCAATTGCGGTCAGATCAAAACCGGGTCATTATCGCGTTCGGACCGTATTGCCAAATATAACCAGCTATTGCGCATTGAAGAGGCACTGGGTCATACGGCAAAATATGCCGGGCGTTCGGTTTTGATTTAGAGCGCCACGCATACCGCCGACGTAATTCTGCAATTTTTTAGCTTTCGTGATAACTGTAATACACTGTATTATAGTTATTTACTAACAATCGAAAGTATGGACCAAATGACCACTGTTCCCTTTTCCATGAGGATTGAAGAAGAGCTGAAAGCCAATCTGAACCAGGAAGCCAGGCGTGTTGATCGCCCAGCTTCCTACATCGCTTCACGGGCTATTTCTGATTACCTGGAACGCCAAAAATGGGAACGTGAGCTTCTTCTGGGACGCATGGAAGAGGCAAAGGCTGGCGTCTTTGTTTCCGAAGACCGCGTAACGGCGTGGGTCGATTCATGGTTCACAGAAACAGAACTACCAAAGCCCGAAGCCGACATACTTTCGCGTAATTCCTAAATCATGAAAATTGTATTTCTTTCATCTTCGATTGATGACCTCGAATGGATGAAACGCTATTACGATACGGTTTTCCCCGCTGGAAAGCTGCAAGCGGCAAAACGATATCGCAATGCATTGGCCGTTATCCGTGACAATCCCAAGGCAGGTGCACCTTCTGAAGTTGTGGATTCACTTCGAGAACATCCCATTCCAAACACACCGTTCAGGCGTATATACCAACTTACAGGAACAGAAATTCGTATTCTCCACGTTAAAGATCAGCGATCAAACAAACCCATTCGCCGCCCGAAATAAAGGAAGCCATGACCATGGCCTCATTTTTGAGCGCGTGAAAATGAATTACCGTAATTCCAAAGTGGTGATTTAGTGCTGATCAATGAGGGACGGGTGTAAAACTCCACGGTACAGATCGGTTGCTGCGACTTGCCGGGACGAAGTATGTTGGAGGTTGGTATGTGGTATAAGAGCAAAAAATTGGCTGCAATTCTACTGTTGTGTGCCGTCAGTATCATTGGGGGTCATAGTCTTAAATATCCATTTTTTCCAATTTGTTCCGCTGACAAATTGATGCGTTCGCCTTTTGACCTTTTCAATGTTGCATTCAGTTATGTGGTTGGTAGGAAAGGGGTTGAGGCCCATTGGCTGATAAGCCAGAATATAGAGAATTTTGTTCAGTTAAAAAACAGATTTCCAGATTGTTGCAGATTTGGCGGCGGGCCAGGTTTGGTGGGTTATACGGTAGGCGGTCCTCTAAATGCGGTGCAATATGAAGTGTGGATGAGGTTTGATCAAGAACCTTTCTATTTCAGAATTAACAGATGCGGGTATGTGGAGCTCAAGGCGAGGCAAGTATAATGGCAAAATATAGTTACAATTTCAATCCAGTTACGGTACCAGTAACCGAATTATTGGTTAACCTCTTCAGCCCTGTTGCCTTCCCTCAAGGATTGTATCGCGCGCGCCGTTGTTCTTGACTTCCCGCATCATGTTATCCAGCGCCGAAGCCGCCTTGGGTCGGTGTTTTTCGGTAATTTCGGTTCCTGTCACCGTAATTTCAAATGCACAATGGCAGGAGATTTATTTTATTTTTGAGAGCATTTTTTTTACAGATGCAATTTCAACTAAATAGCTTTGCGATATTGAAATTTTGATCGGGGGATTAATATCGGAAAACTCAAAAAGTTTTAGGAGCCTTAAACCATCAATCTTGATTTTGTCAGGATCAGCCTGCGCGAAGAATAAACCTTTAATGCTACCAAAAAGAGTCTCAGCAGACCGGATTTCATATTCATGAATTTTGATTGAATTCGTTACAGAAGTATCAAGACTCTCTTTAGTGTAGGTTAGGCGTTGAAAATATTCAGCAGCTTCGCCATCTCCGTATTCATACCTAACTATTGGTTGGTACCATTTACGGCGGGTTTTAGGTAATTTGGTAATATTCAAATAGCGTACTCCTTTGTCAAATTAACTAGTAGCCCCCCAATTCATTCACCCACAGTCATAAGGCTAGTGGTTATTTTCATATGTTAGGCCAATCAAAAAGGGCAACTATCAGTTATCCGAAATATCTCGGAGTCCTTGTTTAATTGCAGAAAACCCCATAACGCCAAAAAATAAAGACGCGAAAAAAACCGGAAGGAAATTTGGCCAGTCGGGGGAAAAAACCGCAAAGATAATTAGCCCTGCACTCACAATTGCGGCATATACCCCTACAGCGAGTATTAGATATTTGCTAAACATCAACCAAATACCTAGCCCCAATATGGCTAATGCAAACGCTGTTTCCACAAAGTCAATTATACTCTCCATACTGGTGAATATAACATTGTTAGGTAGGGATGCAAATGAACAAGAAAATAGTTGATGCGCTCAACGAATAAGCATTCAAAGCTACAGGAACGAACTTCTCGAATATGTGAATAGGCATGACTGATAACGTTATCGACCTTCCAGTACCAACCTCACTTGATTTAGACCCAGACAAGATATTGCAACAGGCGGTCGGCAATCTGGATTCTGCAGTTGTTATTGGTTGGAAAAAAGAGGGTGAATTATATTTTGCATCATCAATGGCAGCAAAGGGTGTACTTACAACTTGCAGCCTTCATGCCATCGTCTGGGTCTTCGGTGGCGGTAATCGAAATTGTCAATAAATACCTACCCAATGTCGCGCCTATACCTTACCGAAATCAAACCAAATCCCATCACCCCAAATTAAGCTCAGAATAAAAATCATTACCCTTGTCATCAATGACAATAAACGCGGGAAAATCCTCGACTTCTATTTTCCACACCGCTTCCATTCCCAGTTCCTCATATTCTACCACTTCTACTTTTTTAATGCATTCCAGCGCTAACCGTGCAGCCGGTCCGCCGATGGAGCCCAGATAAAAGCCGCCGTGTTGTTTGCAGGCATTGCGTACTTGGCGCGAGCGGTTGCCTTTTGCCAGCATCACCATGGAGCCGCCAAATGACTGGAACTGATCGACGTAGGAATCCATGCGGCCTGCGGTGGTTGGGCCAAATGACCCCGATGCGTAGCCTTCAGGGGTTTTGGCCGGGCCGGCATAATAGACCGGATGATCTTTGAGATAATCCGGCATTGGTTCTCCCGCCTCCAGTCTTGCGCGTATTTTAGAGTGGGCGAGATCGCGGGCGACAATGATGGTGCCATTGAGCGAGACGCGGGTTTTTACCGGGTGTTTGCTTAATTCTGCGAGAATTTCACTCATTGGCATATTGAGATCGATATCGATGCTGTTTGCGGAGAGGGCTGTTTCATCGATATCGGGCATATATCTGGATGGATCAGTTTCCAGTTGCTCAAGAAAAATGCCGTCGCGGTTGATCTTGCCTAGCGCCTGACGGTCGGCCGAGCAGGATACGCCCAGACCTATTGGCAGTGAGGCTCCATGGCGGGGCAATCTGATAACACGCACATCATGGCAAAAATATTTGCCACCGAACTGCGCGCCTACCCCCATGTTCTGGGTCATTTTATGAATTTCATTTTCCATCTCAATATCACGAAAGGCATGGCCCGATGCGCTGCCCTTGGTTGGAAGATTATCAAGATAATGGGTTGAAGCCAGTTTGACAGTTTTCAAATTCATCTCAGCTGAGGTGCCGCCAATGACAATTGCCAGATGATAAGGCGGGCAGGCGGCAGTGCCCAGCGTCAGTATTTTTTCCTGCATAAATTCCAGCAGCCGGTCTTTGGTCAGCAGAGAAGGTGTGCCTTGAAAAAGAAAGGTCTTGTTGGCTGATCCGCCTCCCTTGGCAACAAACAGAAATTTATATTCATTATCGCCTTCGGCATAAATATCGATTTGTGCGGGAAGATTATTACCGGTGTTTTTTTCTTCAAACATCGACAATGGTGCCAGTTGTGAATAACGCAGATTGCGCTTTTCATAAGCGCCCAATATCCCCTGAGACAATGCATTTTCATCGCTGCCATCAGTCAAGACACGATTGCCCTTTTTGCCCATGACAATAGCAGTGCCCGTGTCCTGGCACATGGGAAGAACCCCACCGGCGGCGATATTGGCGTTTTTCAGCAAATCATAGGCGACAAAGCGGTCATTATCTGTTGCTTCCTCATCTTGGAGAATTGAAGCCAATTGTTGCAGATGGGCGGGGCGCAGAAGATGATTAATATCCATAAAGGCCTGTTCGCATAAGAGCTCAATGCCTTTTGCGTCGATAGATAATATTTCTTTGCCCTGGAATGTGTCAGTAGAAACGAAATCACCGGAGAGTTTTCGAAAAGGTGTTTCATCTTTTGACGTTTCATCTCTTGTCAATGGGAACATTTCGAAATTGAGGTCAGACATGATAAATCCGTTGGGTTGGTGGGATGAAATTAGCGCTTTGGGAGTGTGCCAGATATTTTTTGACCTTAACATTGGGGGAGCCAGTATTGCCACAAATAATTGAAGCTATTAATCAGTTTTAAAAGGCTTTATCAGATATTAATTCCAGGTGCCCGATCCCAGATTGTAGACCTGAATAAACATCAGATGATTTTTGAATGCGGTGCTACAGCTAATCATAAACCCGCATTTGTGCCACAGGAAGTGTCCCGGTTATGTCAAATTCTCAAAATCGCTCTTGCATTGCGCTCGTCCTGGCAGCGGGTGAAGGGACACGGATGAAGTCCGGTATTCCCAAAGTCCTGCACAAGGTAGCCGGCCTTGAGATGGTCAACCATGTGGTAAAGGTTGTTGGCGATGCGCAAGTGGATTTATGTGCTGTTGTTAGCGGAAACCAAAGTGAACTGGTTGAAAGTGCGATTATAAACTTCAATAAAGAAGCCGTGTTTTTCCCGCAATTGAAAAGGCTGGGAACAGCCAATGCCGTTCTGGCGGCCCAAAGTGCGCTGGAGCAGGGTTTTGATGATGTTCTTGTGCTGTTTGGTGATGCGCCGCTGTTGCGCCCGCAAACCCTGGTTCAAATGCGTCAGTGTCTGGCTGATGGCGCGGATGTTGCGGTATTGGGGTTTCATGCCGATGATCCTTATGGCTATGGCAGGCTGGTGGAAAAAGACGGCAAGCTGATCGCCATTCGTGAGCATAAGGAAGCCAGTGAAGAAGAATTGGCAATCCAGTTTTGCAACGGTGGAATAATGGCGATCAATGGCGCGAAGTGCCTGGAACTGGTAAAATCGGTTTCCAATAATAACAGCAAGGGTGAATATTATCTGACCGATGTGGTAGAAATTGCCAATGAACGCGGTTTGAATGTCGTTGCCCACAAAGGTGATGAGCAGGAAATTTTAGGCATCAATAATCGTGTGGAACTGGCTGAGGCCGAGCAAATCTGGCAGGAACGAAGACGACGGGAATTAATGCTGGACGGCGTTTCAATGGTCGCGCCCCAGACGGTATTTTTATCCTATGATACGATAATAGGCAGTGAAACCACTTTGGAGCCCTGCCAGGTTTTTGGCCCAGGTGTTCAAATAGGTTCCGGCGTTAAAATCAGAGCTTACTGCCACTTTGAGCAGAGCATTGTTGATAATGATTGTGACATTGGCCCATATGCGAGGCTTCGCCCGGGAACTGAAATTTCTCAATCTGGAAAGGTCGGGAATTTTGTTGAAATCAAAAATGCAAAAATTGAAACAGGCGCGAAAGTCAACCATTTGTCTTATATTGGCGATGCCGAGGTTGGCGAGAGGGTAAATATCGGTGCCGGGACGATCACTTGTAATTATGACGGGGTTAACAAACATCTGACCCAGATTGGTGCAGGAGCGTTTATCGGTTCAAATTCGGCTCTGGTGGCTCCGGTGTCGATTGGTGAAAATGCCTATGTTGGTTCGGGCAGTGTTGTAACCAAAAACGCGCCAGCTGATAGCCTGGTTGTGTCCAGGGCAAGACAAACGACAATGGAGGGTAGAGCGGTTGTGTTAAAAAACCGGGCGCTGGCATTCAAGAAAGCAAAGGCACAAAAACCACCGGAATCATAATCGGGAATATAATTGAGATATATTCCGGGTGAAAAGACTGAAATAAATAATGATTGGCTTATCACCAGTCACTAACAATAATTTCTATCTGAAAAATGACAATTTATCTGGCATTGCCATGCAAACGACCCATATATACGCCAGAAGCTGAAAAGAATACGATGATTGGGGCTTTTCAAGGTGCATTAGCTGGTGTAGAAAGCTGCGAATTCTTGAAGGTAATTCTCCCGGTTTGATAAGGTAATTGAAATGGGTACGGTATTGATCGTAATCCACCTGATGGTGGTTGTTGCCATGATTGGCATGGTATTGTTGCAACGCTCTGAAGGCGGCGCGCTTGGTATGGGCGGCGGCGGTGGCGGCGGCGGTTTCATGAGCGCACGAGGTGCAGCCAATGCACTGACCCGTTCAACCGGAATACTGGCTGCCGCATTTTTTGTGACTTCAATTACTTTGTCGATTCTGGCCAAGTATGAAGCCCGACCAACCGACGTGCTGGATCAGGTGCCTGTACAAACCCAGAAGACCAATGAAAGCAAAGAGGGTGGCGTTTTGGATCTTTTGACACCGAAAAAAGAAGAAGACAAAAACGACAGCACCGAAGTTCCGACCAGCAATTAGAAATGGTTTCCCGAGTTTCCGGTGAGGGTTAAAAAACAGCCCATTGAACCTGGAGTTCGCGGTAGCCTGTTAGCAGCCTGTGTCCTGTCAGGTTTTATTTTGCGCAATTGACATTTTTGTGTTCTGGGAAATATTGCAATTTTTAGTCATGAATTGGAATCACGCCCAATATGCGTTCTCATTCAATGTAATGTCTGGGTATTGTCTGGCTGTAGATCAGAGCACCGACTGATCTCGATATTTGCTTGTGGAAAAGTAAAATTGGAAAAGTGAGAATATCGCGAAATATCGCTGGCAATAATGATAATCTGAGAGTACTAATCGAATCCCATGGCGCGATATGTTTTTATTACTGGCGGCGTGGTTTCTTCCTTGGGAAAAGGCATTGCTTCCGCAGCTCTTGGAGCTCTACTGCAGGCACGTGGATACCGTGTTCGCCTGCGTAAACTTGACCCATATCTGAATGTTGATCCTGGCACCATGAGTCCTTATCAGCACGGTGAATGTTTTGTCACTGATGATGGGGCTGAAACGGATCTGGATCTGGGACATTATGAACGCTTTACCGGCAGACCTGCCAACAAGCGCGATAATATTACCACAGGCAGGGTCTATTCCAATATCATAGAAAATGAACGCCGTGGTGATTATCTGGGTGCCACTGTTCAGGTAATTCCTCATGTCACCAATGAAATCAAGGGCTTCGTACTTGAAGGTAATGAGGAGTATGATTTTGTTCTTTGTGAAATCGGCGGAACCGTTGGCGATATAGAAGCGCTGCCATTTTTTGAAGCCATTCGTCAGTTGGGCAATGATCTGCCGCGAAACAACGCGGTCTATGTGCATTTGACTTTAATGCCGTTTATTGCCGCAGCAGGCGAATTGAAAACAAAACCAACCCAGCATTCGGTCAAGGAATTGCGGTCGATCGGTATTGCTCCTGACATATTACTGGTGCGCTCTGATCGCCAGATACCTGAATCAGAACGGCGCAAATTGTCATTGTTCTGCAATGTGCGTGAAACCGCAGTTATCCAGGCTTTGGACGCTGCGCATATTTATGATGTTCCGATGGCCTATCACCGCGAGGGGCTGGATGAAGAAGTATTGGCCGCCTTTGGAATTGACCCCGCACCCAAACCTAGACTTGAACGCTGGCTGGAAGTTTGTGAACGCGTTCATAATCCTGAAGGTCAGGTGGTGATTGCTGTTGTTGGTAAATATACCGGATTGCTGGATGCCTATAAATCTCTGATAGAGGCGCTTCATCATGGTGGTCTGGCTAATCGGGTTAAAGTCAAGATCGAATGGATTGAATCGGAAATTTTCGACACAGAAGATCCCGCCTTTCATTTGCAAAAAGTTGACGGAATACTTGTGCCGGGCGGTTTTGGCGAGCGCGGCAGCGAAGGCAAAATCAAAGCAGCGACTTTTGCCAGAGAACGCAATATTCCCTATTTTGGAATTTGTTTCGGTATGCAGATGGCTGTCATTGATGCCGCGCGAAATCTGGCGGGGATTAACGAAGCCTCTTCGACTGAATTTGGCCAGACAAGTGAACCGGTTGTCGGTCTGATGACAGAGTGGCTGAAGGGTAATGCTCTGGAAAAACGCCAGGCTGCTGGCGATATGGGCGGGACTATGCGCCTGGGTGCCTATCAGGCACATTTGAAAGCGGATACAAAAATTGCTGAAATCTATGGCGATGAAAACATTTCTGAGCGTCACCGCCATCGATATGAAGTGAACAATCAATATATTGAACGGCTGGAAAAAGCCGGCCTGGTATTTTCGGGCCTGTCACCGGATGGTTTGCTGCCAGAAACAATTGAATATGCAGATCATCCGTGGTTTATTGGCGTTCAATATCATCCGGAATTGAAATCGCGACCCTTCGAGCCTCATCCATTGTTTGCTGGTTTTATCGCTGCTGCCATTGAGCAGAGCAGGCTGGTTTAGGTATTTCACTGGAATTGGCATCTTTACCCGGGGTGCCAAATTGGCCAGTATTGTGCAAGATATCCTGATTTTTGTTGTTATTGAATATTCTATCAAATTCAGCCCTGTTAAGTGGTAATCCATTTATGCCTTTTCCTGATCAACCCAAAGAAACACCAATCCCTCCCAAATTAAACCGTTGGAATTGGGGAGCATTTTGGCTGAATTGGATATGGGGTCTTGGTAACAGTACCTATATTGCATTGTTGATGTTTGTGCCTTTGGTAAATTTTGTGATAATTTTTGTGCTTGGTGCCAAGGGGAGTCAATGGGCCTGGAAAAACAGGCTTTGGGCAAATGAGCAACACTTTGTAAGAACCCAGCGAAATTGGGCAAGGGCAGGGTTTGCTGTTTTTGTGGGGTCTATTTTATTATTTGGATCATTTTTTTATGGCATTGTGTCATTGATGAAAAATAGCGATGCTTACAAAATGTCAATGCGCGAGGTGCGTGCAAGTCAACAAGTGACTGATGTTTTGGGAAAACCCATTGAATCAGGCTGGTTTGTGACGGGCAATATTCATTTGAATGGGATTGAAGGGCGGGCTGATTTATCCATCCCCGTCTCTGGTCCAATATGCAGTGGAACTGTAACCAGCCGTTCCATAAAGGAACTGGGAAGCTGGAAAATTTATCTGCTTGTTGTGCAGTCTGAATGTCTGGTATCACCTATTGTGCTGAAAAACTTGAATAATATACAAATACCCGGTAGCAGTCGACCCGTTAGCAGTGAAACCGCTGGTTTGCTAAAAGTTTTAGCTCCTCAAGTCCAAATTTCCCCAATATAGCTCATTTCAATTCATCAAATGATACGGCACTTCTGATATTAATATCACGCGTGGGAAAAGGTATTTCAATATTTTCCGCCCTGAAGCGTTTCCAGATTGCCAGATAGAGCTTGCTGTTGACATTGGTTACCCCTCCTTCCGAATCGTTGATCCAGAAACGAACCTGTAAATCGACACTTGAATCGCCAAATCCGACAATCAGGCAGGTTGGCCTCGGCACTTTTAGTATTCTGTTTGTTTCAAGCGCTGCCTCGATGCATTGTTCGATAGCGTTTTCCACATCGGTGTTGTAGGAAACACCAACATCAAGCTTTCGGCGCACGACTTTGTTTGTAAATGTCCAGTTGGTTACAGGGCGATCAATGAAGTTTTCATTTGGAATAAGTGTTTCTGTGCCGTCACGTGTGCGCACAGCGGTAAATCTGGCACCCAGATGTTGCACCCAGCCATAAGTCGATCCGGACACTGTCTCAATTTCAATGACGTCCCCGGGTTTGATTGACTTATCCATCAGCAAAATGATTCCTGAAATATAATTTGAAACAATTTTCTGCAAGCCCAGGCCGATACCGATACCAACCGCGCCAGAGAAAACGGCAATGGCTGTAAAATCTATGCCGACAGAACCCAGTGAAATTACTACTGCCAAAATCAGTAGAATGATCCGACTTAGCTTGGACAGTAACACCTGAACTGAAGGTGAGAGTTCGTCGTGTGAGTTTAAGTAAATTGCGAAATATTGGGAGATGAGGATTGCAAACCAGCTCAAAACGCCGAGCAGAAGCAGGCTTTTTATAATTGACAGTATTGAGAGGCTGGATGGGCCCACGCCCAGACTGGTGTTGTTCAGCCACAAAATAGTTTGCGGTAGCATTCCCATTATAAACAGTGCAACAATTATCCAGACGCTAACGGCAACTATCCTGGAATAAATCTGGTTCCTAATTACGCGTGAAGCTATCGATATTACTACCCAGGCAGTTACCAGACTGGCGCCAACACCCAGCAGATAACTGCGACTGGGCCATGTGGTGGCACGCATAATCAAGACATTGAGCCACAAACCGACGGCTAAAATAACGCTAAACATGCGCCGGTAGGTTAAAGCCAAAAATCTCAGCAGGCCTCTTTGGCCTTCAATTGATCTTAACCGCTCTTCGATCAGGGGGCCAAAACGATTGGCAATCAAACTGGCAACCAGCATCACGCTTAGTAATATCGCCAGCTGCACCAGAGTCCACTTGCTGGTAAACATGTCTTGCGAAAACCCCATGCGCCCAAAAAACCGGGTGATTTCGGATAACTCTGGAATACTTAACTGATTTTGCAAGCCGGTCTCCTGATTCGGGTAGAAACCATGCTATAACACGGTTTTTCGTCAGCCAAGCCGAATGGATAATTGTCTTTAACAGGTACATATCGCTATGAAATGCCGTTATCAAAGGATAGGCAGATCAAAATGTGAATAGCCGTTAAGGGAAAGCTGTTTTAAATTCAGCCTCAAATGATAACAGATTTTCGCAAAAGAATCGTTTCACCCCCTTGCGCTTTTTCAAGCCAGCGATTATGAAGTATGAAAATTCAACGCAAATACAGCGCGATCGGCTAAATATACGCTTTTCGCGCTTAAATTTGTGGGAACACTATAGACTAATTACATTGGAATGTTAAGGGTTGATCATCCCTTGTTTGCGCTCGGTAACTGCATTTATATCTTTGACCAATCGTAAATATTTCAAGAAAAGGCTTTTTGATGGCTTCAAAGACCAACCCTTTTACATTTTTGCAGCAAGTGCGAACCGAGGTTTCGAAGGTTACCTGGCCGACACGCGGTGAAACTGTAACGACAACAATCATGGTATTTATCATGGTTATTTTTGCAGCTTTGTTTTTCTTTTTGATTGACCAATTGCTGGGCTGGGGTGTCGGTGCTTTGTTGAATTTCGGCAGTTAGTTGTACTAAAATATTGTTTAGAACTACTAACTGGCGAAATTGAGCGACAGTTACTGGTTTCGAGGAAAAGTTAAGAATTATCATGGCACACCGCTGGTACATTGTTCACGCCTATTCAAATTTTGAAAAAAAGGTAGCTGAATCGATTGAAGAACAGGCGCGTCAAAAGGGGCTGGAACATTTGTTCGAGGCTGTTTTGGTACCGACTGAGAAAGTAGTTGAAGTTCGCCGTGGTCGTAAGGTTGATGCCGAGCGTAAATTTTTTCCTGGTTATCTGCTGGTGAAGGTGGATCTTACCAACCAAGCTTATCATCTGATCAAGAATACGCCTAAAGTCAGCGGGTTCCTTGGTTCTGACAACAAGCCGCAACCTATTTCACAAGGTGAGGCTGATCGGATTTTGAATCAGGTTCAGGAAGGTGTTGAGCGGCCAAAACCCTCGATATCCTATGATATCGGTGAGCAGGTGCGTGTATCTGATGGGCCTTTTGCATCATTTAACGGCACGGTTCAGGAAGTCGATGAAGAGCGTGCACGACTGAAAGTTGAAGTATCTATATTTGGCCGGGCCACACCGGTTGATCTGGAATATGGGCAGGTTGAAAAACTCTAGTTCATATGTCTTGAGGTTGCCAGAGTTGTGGTGCCCTTAAGGAGATGTGGGAGGTAAGATAAAGAGGATGCCATCCTTTTGTTAAACCGTACCACATCACTGCAAACGCCGACAGGCATCATATGTTTGATGTCAAAATTGTCGGTAAATTACGAACTAAAAACCGGTTTGTTCCGGAATGGATAATTAGGGCAGAAATAAAATGGCTAAAAAAATCGAAGGGTATCTGAAACTTCAGGTTCCTGCCGGCAACGCCTCACCATCGCCGCCAATTGGCCCGGCTTTGGGGCAGCGCGGCCTCAATATTATGGAATTTTGCAAAGCTTTTAATGCTAAGACCCAGGAAATGGAAAAGGGTTCTCCAATTCCTGTCGTCATCACCGTATTTGGCGACAAATCTTTTACTTTCACTATGAAGCAATCACCAGTTTCATTTTTTCTCAAAAAAGCAGCGGGCCTTCCAAAGGCGTCTACTTTGCCAGGTCGTGAAACTGTAGGCAAGGTGACACAGGCGCAAGTCAGGGAGATAGCGGAAAATAAAATGCAAGACCTTAATGCCGTTGATATCGAAGGTGCGATGAAAATGGTTGAAGGTTCTGCCCGTTCAATGGGTCTGGAAGTGGTGAGTTGATCTGATGGCTGGTAAACGTATTAAAAACGCCCGCGAGGGTATTGATCGCAACAAACGTTATGATCTTGGCGACGCAGTTGCCATGGTTAAAGACCGTGGTGGCGCTAAATTTGATGAAACTGTTGAAATCGCTATGAACCTTAGTGTTGATACACGTCATTCGGATCAAATGGTTCGTGGTGTGATTAATTTGCCAAATGGTACCGGACGAAGTGTTCGCGTTGCTGTTTTCGCAAAGGATGCCAAGGCTGAGGAGGCAAAAGCTGCTGGCGCTGATATTGTTGGTGCTGATGATCTGATGAAAGATATTCAGGACGGCAAAATTGATTTTGACCGTTGTATTGCAACCCCTGATATGATGCCTCTGGTCGGTCGTCTGGGTAAAGTACTAGGCCCTCGTAACCTGATGCCAAACCCAAAAACCGGAACGGTAACACCTGATGTCGGTGAGGCTGTCAAATCTGCCAAGGGTGGTGCAGTTGATTTTCGTGCTGAGAAAGCCGGTATCATCCATGCCGGTATCGGTAAAGTTTCGTTTGATGCAAAGGCGCTTGAAGAAAATATTCGGGCATTTGTTGGTGCGGTATCCAGGGCTCGTCCGTCAGGTGCCAAAGGCACATTCATTGAACGAGTAACAATTTCTTCCTCGATGGGGCCGGGGATCAAAATTGATCCTGCTTCAGCAATGGAAGCGTAAGAAATATGAATTCGTCTGGCTTGTTTGAAGCTGGCCAGGCAAACAATTTGTCAGAGATCTTTTGATTTTTGGCAAAAACCTGTCCGAGACTGCAGGTGGGAAACCTTAATTGAGATGCTGTTTGAATATGAACTAGGATTGTATTCAAGCTGCCCATCATGCCCGCAATAGATTAGGTGAACGGATGTTGGCAGTGAGAAATCACTGGAAATATTGGTTCAAGCTAAACTGCCTTTTGTCGTGCTGCATTCATTTGATGCAGATCAAGACTTTGGGGGACAGGAACCTCGAGACGTCGTCAGGAGGTAAATTGTCTTGCGGCAACGCAACCAAATGACGGCAAAAGCAACCGTTCTGCCATTAACAGGTGGGACAAAACGGAGAGAGTCTGTGGATAGAGCGCAAAAACGCGAATTTGTGACAACCATGAACGAAGTGTTTTCGAACACGGGTGCAGTGGTGATTTCACATTACACAGGTCTAACGGTTTCAGATATGGGCGAACTGCGTTCGCAAATGCGAGAAGCCGGTGGAACCGTCAAGGTAGCGAAAAACAGCCTTGCCAAACTCGCTCTTCAAGGTACGGAAGTAGAACACCTTTCAGATTTGTTCACAGGTCAAACTGTGATCTGTTATTCTGAAGATCCTGTTACTGCTCCCAAGATCGCTGTTGAGTATTCCAAGAAAAACGAAAAACTCGTTATTCTTGGAGGCGCAATGGGGTCTGATCATCTCGATGTCAATGGTGTCAAAGCTCTAGCTGCTCTGCCATCGCTCGACGAACTGCGTGCTAAAATTGTTGCTATGGTTTCAACACCTGCAACAAGAGTGGCAACAGTCGTTGCAGCGCCCGCAACCCAGGTTGCTCGTGTCATCGGTGCTTATGCCAAGAAGGATGAGGCTGCATAGTCTAAAATCATCGCAATAACTTAGTTTGAACCAATAAGGAAATACAAAAATGGCTGATCTTGCAAAGATCGTGGAAGATCTTTCTTCCCTTACAGTGATGGAAGCTGCAGAGCTTTCAAATTTACTTGAAGAAAAGTGGGGCGTTTCCGCTGCTGCACCGGTTGCTGTTGCTGCCGCTGTTGGCGGTGGAGAAGCTGCCGTTGAAGAAAAAGATGAATTTGATGTTATCTTGGCTGCCGCCGGTGACAAGAAAATCAACGTCATTAAAGAGGTCCGTGCGATTACGGGTCTTGGCCTGAAAGAGGCGAAAGACCTCGTTGATGGCGCTCCAAAACCTATTAAAGTAGGCGTTTCCAAAGCTGAAGCTGAAGAAACCAAGAGTAAACTTGAGGGTGCCGGCGCAAGCGTCGAACTCAAGTAGAATTTTGTTTTCGGCAGTTGTCGGAATGTTTAAGAAACTGGCTCCGGATTTATCCGGGGCCAACTCGCGCCGGAGCTTTGTTGATCAAAAGTCTGGTTCGTTCAGTCGATGTTGCTGGGTTGAATGCAGAACATACAGGCTGAGATCCATGTTGTGTAGTATCGCCCACAGGCCGTTCGGCCAAAACAGTAAAATTCTAGCTGGACTAATATTCTGGTGTTTCGACAGCCGATAGGATGGGCTGTTAATGACCGGTAAATTTTCCATCTGAAACATCGTATCGCCATGAGGAGCAAAAATGGCTCAGAAACACGTATTTAATGGCCGTAAAAGGGTCAGAAAATTCTTTGGAAATATTACTGAAGTGGCAGAAATGCCGAACTTGATTGAGGTTCAAAAAGCATCCTATGACCAATTCTTGATGGTCGATGAACCAGAAGGTGGTCGTGAAGACCAGGGGCTGGAAGCGGTATTCAGGTCCGTATTCCCCATTTCTGATTTCACCGGATCATCAATGCTGGAATTCGTGCGTTACGACTTTGAGCCATCCAAATATGACACTGAAGAATGTCGCCAGCGCGACATGACTTTTTCTACGCCCTTAAAAGTGACCCTGCGGCTTATTGTCTTTGATATCGATGAGGAAACCGGCGCCAAGTCGGTGCGCGATATCAAGGAACAGGAAGTGTTCATGGGCGATATGCCTTTGATGACTGGTAATGGTACTTTTGTCATCAATGGTACAGAGCGCGTGATCGTATCACAAATGCATCGCTCTCCTGGCGTATTCTTTGACCATGATAAGGGTAAATCTCATTCATCAGGTAAATTGTTGTTTGCCGCCCGCGTTATCCCATACCGTGGTAGCTGGCTTGATATCGAATTTGATGCAAAAGATGTTGTGCATACCCGTATTGACCGCCGTCGTAAAATTCCGGTGACTTCTCTGTTGATGGCCCTGGGGCTCGATTCGGAGGAAATTCTTTCGACATTTTACGCATCAAAGAATATTTCCCGGTTGAAAGATGGTTGGAAAGTACCTTTTGACGGTGAAAGCCTGAAAGGATCAAAAGCTGAATTCGATATGGTCGATGCCAAAACTGGTGAAGTCGTCGTCGAATCAGGCAAGAAAATCACTGCTCGTACCATCCGTCAGTTGAAAGAAAATGGACTTAAAGACCTCAAGGTATCTGATGATCAGGTCTATGGCATGTATGTGGCGGAAGATATCGTCAATATGTCCAACGGTGAGATCTATATGGAAGCCGGCGACGAGCTTGACGAGAAAACCATTGAAATTCTTGATGAAGCTAAAATCAAAAAACTTCCCGTACTCAATATCGATCACATCAATATTGGCGGCTATATTCGAAACACCCTGTCGGTTGATAAAAATCAGAACCGTCAGGATGCATTATTTGATATTTATCGTGTAATGCGCCCTGGTGAGCCGCCGACAATGGAATCTGCTGAGGCAATGTTTACTTCATTGTTCTTTGATTCTGAACGTTATGATTTGTCGGCTGTTGGTCGGGTTAAAATGAATATTCGTCTGCAACTTGATGCAGAAGATACTGTGCGCGTATTGCGTAAGGAAGATATTCTTGAAGTGGTTAAAACGCTGGTTGGTTTGCGTGATGGCCATGGTGAAATTGATGATATTGACAATCTCGGCAATAGACGGGTTCGTTCTGTTGGTGAATTGATGGAAAATCAATACCGAATTGGTCTGCTACGCATGGAACGTGCGATCAAAGAACGTATGTCTTCTATCGAAGTCGATACCGTAATGCCGCAAGACCTGATAAACGCCAAGCCAGCTGCAGCCGCGGTGCGAGAGTTTTTTGGTTCTTCACAATTGTCACAATTCATGGACCAGACAAATCCGCTGTCCGAAATTACCCATAAAAGACGATTGTCTGCATTGGGGCCTGGCGGATTAACCCGTGAGAGGGCTGGATTTGAGGTTCGTGATGTTCACCCTACCCATTATGGACGTATATGCCCGATTGAGACTCCTGAGGGACCCAATATCGGTCTGATTAATTCATTGGCTACATTTGCTCGGGTTAATAAATACGGCTTCATTGAAAGTCCATATCGAAAAATTGCCAAAGGTAAAGTTACCGATGAGGTAGTTTATCTATCCGCTATGGAAGAAGCGCGTTACCATGTCGCTCAGGCTAATGCTGACATGGATGACAAAGGTGGATTCGCCAATGAGTTTGTCACCTGTCGCCATGCAGGCGATGTAATGATGGTGCCGCGCGAAAATGTCGAATTGATGGATGTGTCACCCAAGCAGTTGGTATCGGTTGCCGCAGCACTCATTCCTTTTCTTGAAAATGATGATGCCAACCGTGCGCTAATGGGTTCTAACATGCAGCGTCAAGCCGTGCCTTTGGTTCATGCGGAAGCGCCATTTGTTGGAACCGGTATGGAGGCAATTGTTGCGCGCGATTCAGGTGCCGCTATTGTTGCCAAACGTACAGGCGTTATTGACCAGGTCGATGCGACACGTATTGTTATTCGTGCCACTGAGGATCTTGATCCGGCGAAATCCGGAGTTGATATTTACCGCCTGCAAAAATTCCAGCGTTCTAATCAGTCAACCTGCATCAATCAGCGTCCATTGGTGACCGTTGGTGACCGAATTACCAAGGGTGATATTATCGCCGATGGTCCTTCGACTGATTTGGGTGATTTGGCACTGGGTCGTAACGTGCTTGTCGCGTTTATGCCGTGGAATGGTTACAATTACGAAGATTCCATCCTGCTGTCCGAACGTATTGTAAGTGACGATGTCTTTACTTCAATTCATATTGAAGAATTTGAAGTCATGGCGCGTGATACCAAGCTTGGACCGGAGGAAATCACTCGTGATATTCCCAACGTTTCTGAAGAGGCAATGAAAAACCTTGATGAAGCCGGGATCGTTTATATCGGCGCAGAGGTGGGGCCTACTGATATTCTGGTTGGCAAAATCACCCCAAAAGGGGAAAGCCCGATGACGCCGGAAGAGAAGTTGCTTCGCGCAATCTTCGGCGAAAAAGCTTCTGATGTGCGTGATACATCAATGCGCATGCATCCTGGTGGATTTGGCACGGTTGTCGAAGTACGTGTATTTAACCGTCATGGTATCGACAAAGATGAGCGGGCAATGGCCATTGAGCGCGAAGAAATCGAGGCTTTGGCAAAAGACCGTGATGATGAACAGTCAATCCTTGATCGTAACGTTTATGGCCGTCTGGCTGATATGTTGAGAGGCAACGAAGCAGTTGCCGGTCCAAAGGGCTTCAATAAGAACGACAAGATTAGCGATGAGGAAATGAGTTATCATCCTCGCTCCCAGTGGTGGATGTTCGCGGTTAGCGACGAACAACTTCAGGGAAAGATTGAAGCACTTCGCAATCAGTATGATGAATCGAAATCTCAACTTGAAGCATTGTTCATGGACAAGGTTGAGAAAATTCAACGCGGTGACGAGTTGCTGCCGGGTGTGATGAAAATGGTAAAAGTTTTTGTTGCTATCAAGCGTAAATTGCAACCCGGCGATAAAATGGCCGGGCGTCATGGTAACAAAGGTGTGGTTTCGCGTATTCTCCCCGTTGAAGATATGCCTTTTCTTGAAGATGGCACTCATGCAGATATCGTGCTTAATCCGCTTGGCGTTCCAAGCCGTATGAATGTGGGGCAGATTCTCGAAACACATCTGGGCTGGGCTTGTGCTGGTATGGGGCGTAAAATTGGTGATTTGCTTGATGTGTATCAGAAACAGGGTGATATCAATCCTCTTCGTTCCACTCTGGAAAAAATTTATGGTGACAATGATCGCAATGAGCCAGTCAAGAACTATGACGATGAATCTGTCATTCGTCTGGCCGATCAACTGACCCGTGGTGTTTCCATTGCAACACCGGTATTTGATGGTGCGCATGAGGCTGATATTGTTGATATGTTGAAGGATGCGGGGCTTGATCCTTCGGGCCAGTCAACGTTGTATGATGGTCGTACAGGTGAAGCGTTCGACCGACAGGTGACAATGGGGTATATTTACATGCTCAAACTTCATCACCTTGTTGACGACAAAATTCACGCGCGTTCTATTGGACCGTACTCGCTGGTTACCCAGCAGCCGTTGGGTGGTAAGGCTCAATTTGGCGGGCAGCGTTTTGGTGAAATGGAAGTCTGGGCGCTTGAAGCATACGGTGCTGCCTATACCCTTCAGGAAATGTTGACCGTGAAATCGGATGATGTAGCGGGTCGAACAAAAGTCTATGAGGCGATTGTTCGCGGTGATGACACCTTTGAAGCCGGCATTCCGGAAAGTTTCAATGTTCTGATCAAGGAGATGCGTTCTCTTGGTCTCAATGTTGAACTTGAAAATTCCAAGGACAATTATATTGATGACATCGATGAAGATGGAAACATATTGCCGAACGCAGCAGAGTGAACTTTTTGCCGGGGTGAGAACCCCGGCGATGCATAGTTGCCACAAAGTTTGATTAGTGCCTGAAAAGTACAATTCTAAATTAGCGGATCATTTTCGAGGGAATGGAAAATAATCCCGCTTCTCTACCAGGGCAAATCGCCCAAGGAGCAAAAGCATGAACCAAGAGATCATGAATATCTTTAACAATCCATCGCAGACGCAAAACTTTGATTCGATCAGAATCACAATTGCTGCGCCCGAGAAAATTCTTTCCTGGTCGTTTGGTGAAATCAAGAAACCGGAAACCATCAATTATCGCACGTTTAAACCGGAGCGGGATGGTTTGTTTTGTGCTCGTATTTTTGGCCCTGTTAAAGACTATGAATGTCTTTGCGGCAAGTACAAGCGTATGAAATATAAAGGTATTATCTGTGAGAAATGTGGTGTTGAGGTCACGCTTTCACGGGTCAGACGTGAACGTATGGGACACATTGATCTGGCTGCACCAGTTGCTCATATCTGGTTTCTAAAATCGTTACCAAGCCGTATTGGATTGCTGCTGGATATGATGTTGAAGGACCTGGAGCGCATATTATACTTTGAGAATTTTGTCGTAACCGAACCCGGGTTAACTGCGTTGAGCGAATTTCAATTGCTTAGCGAAGAAGAATATATGCACGCCGTAGAAGAATATGGTGAAGATACATTCACTGCCATGATAGGTGCAGAGGCAATACATGAAATTCTGTCCAGTCTGGATCTTGAGCAGATTGCGGTGCAATTGCGTACAGATCTGGCAGAAACCAGTTCCGAGTTGAAATCAAAAAAAATTACCAAGCGCCTTAAGGTTGTTGAAGCATTCATCGAATCCGGTAACAGGCCTGAATGGATGATCATGAAAACCATTCCGGTTATTCCTCCTGATCTTCGTCCTCTGGTGCCGCTCGATGGCGGCCGCTTTGCCACTTCCGATCTGAATGATCTCTATCGTCGCGTAATCAACCGTAACAACCGGTTGAAACGGTTAATGGAACTGCGTGCTCCTGATATCATTATCCGTAACGAAAAACGGATGCTTCAGGAGTCGGTTGACGCTTTGTTTGATAATGGCCGTCGTGGACGCACCATTACCGGTGCCAACAAACGTCCTCTGAAATCGATGTCGGATATGCTAAAAGGCAAACAGGGTCGTTTCCGTCAAAACCTGCTTGGTAAGCGTGTCGATTATTCTGGTCGTTCGGTTATTGTGACTGGTCCAGAGTTAATGCTGCACCAATGCGGGTTGCCCAAGAAAATGGCACTGGAGCTGTTCAAGCCGTTTATTTATTCGCGACTCGATGCAAAGGGGTTTTCATCAACTGTAAAACAGGCGAAGAAGCTGGTCGAAAAAGAGCGGCCTGAGGTCTGGGATATCCTTGATGAGGTAATTCGTGAACATCCGATATTACTAAACCGTGCACCGACACTGCACCGCCTTGGTATTCAAGCATTTGAACCGGTTCTGATTGAGGGTAAAGCTATTCAGCTTCATCCACTTGTTTGTTCGGCATTCAACGCTGACTTTGATGGGGATCAGATGGCGGTTCATGTGCCACTTTCGTTGGAAGCCCAGCTTGAAGCACGCGTGTTGATGATGTCTACCAACAATATACTGCATCCTGCAAATGGTCAGCCGATTATTGTGCCCTCACAGGATATGGTGCTTGGTTTGTTCTATCTGTCAATTGTCGCAGACAAAGAACCGGGTGAAGGAATGGTGTTCGGTGATATGGGTGAATTGCATCATGCCATCGATACAGGTGTAGTAACACTACATACCAAAATCAGAGGTCGTTTCAAAACCGTTGACGATGAAGGCAATCCGGTTTCCAATATTTATGAAACTACTCCAGGTCGCATGATCATGGGTGAGCTTTTGCCGAAAAATGCAAATCTGCCATTTGATATTTGTAACATGGAAATGACCAAGAAAAACATCTCCAAGATGATTGATACGGTCTATCGTCATTCCGGTCAGAAAGACACTGTGATATTTTGTGATCGTATCATGCAGCTTGGGTTTGCCCATGCATGTCATGCAGGCATATCATTTGGTAAGGATGACATGGTTATTCCAGACACCAAAGCAGGCCTGGTCGCGGATACTCAGGCTTTGACCAAAGAATATGAGCAGCAATATAATGATGGCCTCATTACGCAAGGCGAAAAATACAACAAAGTTGTCGATGCCTGGGCAAAATGTGGTGATAAAGTCGCTGATGAAATGATGGGCCGTATTAAATCGGTAGAGTTCAACGAGGAATCAGGGCGTCAGGAGCAGATGAATTCGATCTATATGATGTCTCATTCCGGCGCACGTGGTTCTCCCACTCAGATGAAACAGCTGGCGGGGATGCGCGGCCTTATGGCAAAGCCTTCCGGCGAAATCATCGAGAGCCCGATCATTTCCAACTTCAAGGAAGGTTTGACCGTTCTCGAGTATTTCAACTCTACACACGGAGCCCGCAAAGGACTTGCTGATACGGCGTTGAAAACAGCAAATTCGGGTTATCTTACCCGCCGTCTTGTTGATGTGGCCCAAGACTGCATCGTTAATGAACTGGATTGTGGATCTGAAACAGGCCTTACAATGCAGGCCGTTGTCGATGCCGGTCAGGTCGTCGCTACTCTTGGGTTACGCATATTGGGTCGCACAGCGGCTGAGGATGTATTGCACCCTGAAACCGGTGAAGTGCTGATTGATAAAGGCACAACATTTGATGAGCGCGATGTTGACATTGTTGAAGATGCTGAAGTTAAGAATGTACTGATCCGTTCTGCTCTGACCTGTGAAACTCAAAATGGTATATGTGCCAAATGTTACGGTCGTGATCTGGCCCGCGGCACACCTGTTAATATGGGCGAAGCCGTCGGTGTGATTGCAGCTCAGTCAATTGGTGAACCTGGCACACAATTGACCATGCGTACTTTCCATATTGGTGGTACCGCACAGGTGGTAGATTCTTCATTCACCGAAGCCTCATTTGAAGGTACCGTCAAAGTTCGTAACCGTAACATGGTTCGCGATTCAGGCGGACGAATGATTGCTATGGGTCGAAATATGGCAATCATCATTGAAGATAATAAAGGTAATGAACTGGCATCTCATCGTGTGACCTATGGTTCGCGTATGCACGTTGATGACGGAGACAGTGTCAAACAAAGTCAGCGTTTGTCAGAATGGGATCCGTATACGCGTCCAATTCTGACCGAAGTCAGTGGTATCGTTGAGTTTGAAGATGTGGTTGATGGCATTTCAGTATCTGAAAATGCTGATGAATCGACCGGTATTACCAAACGTGTAGTTGTTGACTGGAGAACTAACCCTCGTGGCGCTGATCTCAGGCCTGCGATTGCTATTAAGGACAAGAATGGTGAAGTCATCAAGCTTGATCGTGGTGGTGATGCAAGGTTTGTTCTGTCTGTCGATGCAATTTTGTCGGTTGAACCGGGTTCAGAAATATCCGCAGGCGATGTTCTTGCCCGTATCCCAATGGATAGTGCAAAAACCAAGGATATTACCGGCGGTCTTCCTCGTGTGGCAGAATTGTTTGAAGCGCGCCGGCCAAAAGATCATGCGGTGATCGCTGAGATTGATGGCACCATCAGGTTTGGTCGTGATTATAAGAACAAACGCCGCATCTCCATTGAACCCAATGATGAGACGGTGGAACCGGCTGATTATCTGATTTCAAAGGGCAGACCCTTTCATCTGCAGGATGGCGATCCGATTGAGAAAGGTGATTACATCATCGATGGTAATCCTGCACCACACGATATTTTGGCAATTAAGGGGGTTGAAGCACTTGCATCATACCTGATTGATGAAGTTCAGGAAGTCTATCGGTTACAGGGCGTGATCATCAACGACAAGCATATCGAGGTCATTGTACGTCAGATGCTGCAGAAGGTTGAGATTACCAATGCTGGTGATTCGGGACTCATCTCAGGAGAGACAGTGGATCGCATAGAAATGGATATTTTGAACGAAAAACTTCTTGAAGAAGGCAAAGAGCCGGCTTCAGGCAATCCTGTATTGCTGGGTATTACTAAAGCCAGCTTGCAGACCCGTTCATTTATTTCCGCGGCCTCATTCCAGGAAACAACCCGAGTGCTGACTGAAGCGGCGGTTGCCGGCAAGTCGGATACCCTTGAAGGACTGAAAGAAAATGTAATCGTTGGACGCCTTATTCCTGCGGGAACAGGTGGCGCGATGAGCAAAGTACGCAAATTGGCCAACAAGCGTGACAATCTGATCATTGAGGCACGTCAGCAGGAAGAACAGGCAAAAGCCAATGCAATCCTCGCGGACTTGAGCGAAGAAGGTGAACCCGCGGAGTAATTTGCGAACTCATTCTCAATACGATTATTACTGACGCCGTGAACCATTTAGTTGTTTCACGGCGTTTTTGTTGAATTTTAACCAAAGCTGTCATATTGTAGCCAAGAGGATGTCTATATATTTGATTTATGTTTGATTATTTGCCTGTAAAAAATCATGGTATGATGCGTTTGGCACCGGATGGATCATACGTGATAGACACGAAATTGAAAAATTCAGGATAGGTAGCGGAAGTAATCCTGAGTATTTGAATGAAAGTATTGTTATGTTTTTTTCGTCAAGTATCAGATCGAAATTCGTCCATAGGGCGTTGTTGCTCGTTGCGGCGGCATTGTTGGTGACAGGTTGTACCAGCAGTGGATCAATTTACGAGTTATCTGCCGATGATGTGCGAAGTGCACCGGAGCAAATTAATTACCCGGTTGCCTATGCTTCCCAAAAAGATGATGAGATCGTTCTCCCGGCATTTGACTACACCAAGATGCGTGAACGATACTTGCGCCAGGAAGTCAAGTTTTATGGTCGTGAAAAACCCGGTTCAATTGTTATCGATACGACAGGTCCATTTCTGTATTTTGTAAAGGGAAATCGACGTGCCGTTCGTTATGGCATTGCTGTTGGGCGGGAGGGCTTTGAATGGGATGGCGATACCGTTGTTAATTCCAAGCAACACTGGCCAACCTGGACACCTCCAAAAGAGATGATTGCCAGAACTCCGTCACTGCAGGAATTTGAAAAGGGTATGCCACCAGGTATTGATAACCCGCTGGGTGCCAGAGCGATGTATCTGTTCAAGGATGGTAAAGACACAATGTACCGAATTCATGGAACCAATCGACCATTCTCGATCGGTAAAAACGCCTCAAGCGGGTGTTTTCGAATGATTAATCAAGACGTTATTGATCTATACGCCAGAATACAACCTGGCTCCAAAGTTATAGTTCGGCATGGATTGCCTGAGCATGAACTTGGTGGCGTCTAGTACCGATTAAGTCATTCTGCTGTAAAATTACCTATCACAACAGGCTTTTGTTATTTTCATATGCTGAATCCGACTTGTAAATCGGATATTAGGCGATAGCTGGCGGGTGGTTTTGCCACTTTTTTGAGAAAGGGTTTTAATGACAACAGCACAAAAGATGCGTGAATATACTGGCCTTGCGTTATTTGAACGCGGTTTTCGACCGTTTTTTCTTGGTGCCGGGTTATTCGCCGGACTTGTCATGCCGATTTGGGTAGTGGTTTTGATATTCAATTATACAGTTCCAAGTCACCTTTTGCCACGTGATTGGCATCTGCATGAAATGGTATTTGGTTTCATACCTGCAGTTCTTGCCGGGTTTTTGTTGACCGCCATTCCGAATTGGACCGGTCGGCTGCCGGTGTTGGGCACACCATTAGCTGCTTTGTGGTGCTTATGGATTGCCGGGCGTACCGCCGTTTCTTTTTCGCAGTTTTCACCCCTGGGAGCTGCAATTATTGACAGCTCTTTTTTGGTGGTTTTTGCCTTTTTGGTTTGGCGGGAAGTATTGTCAGGTCGCAATTATCGCAATGTTCCCATATGTCTGCTGGTAACTGGTTTTGCAATCGCAAATATCACTTTCCATTATCTGCACATCATTGAAGGTTCAACATATTGGGTTGAGCGTCTTGCACTCGCCGTCGTTGCAGTCCTTCTGATGTTGGTGGGGGGGCGTATTACACCCAGTTTCACCTTGAACTGGATGAGGCAGCACAGACTTACGCCTTTGCCCGCGCCATTTGGACTATTTGACAAGGTTGCATTGCTGGGCGCGGGATCTGCAGTAATTGCCTGGATATTGTTTTCCGATAATATGGTCACCGGCTGGCTGTTTGTTCTGGCTGCTATATTGAGTTGTGTCAGAATTGCACGTTGGCGTGGAATGTCAGTGATCACCGAGCCTTTGTTATTTGTTCTGCATTTAGGGCAATTCTGGATACCGGTCTGGTTTGCGTTGATGGCGCTGTCAATACTTGCTCCTGATGCGATCGATGAAACCACCGCTTTACATGCTTTAACCGTGGGTGCTGTCGGGACGATGACGTTGGCAGTAATGACCCGCGCCAGTCTCGGTCATGCCGGGCGACCACTTAAAGCGGGGAAGGGTGCAATTGCAATATTTGCTCTCGTAATTCTTGCTGCCTTGGTGCGTATTTGTGCAAATTGGCTTCCGTTTGACTATAACCAACTACTTATGGTTTCCGGATTATTATGGAGCGCAGGCTTTTTGCTGTTTTTTGCGCTATGGGCACCTATGCTGACAACACGCAGCAAAGTGTAACGTGGATCGGGAACCTGTGCCCGTGAGTCATGCTCTAGGGTGGGGGAACGCTGCCCTTTAAAACATCAATAAATTTTTCCGTGTCAATATTGCCGCCAGATAATATGACACCCGCGGCTTTGTTTTTCATCAGATCTTTTTCTTGTATCAATCCGGCAAGAGCGGCCGCGCCGGCACCTTCAGCGACGTTGTGAATGGCATTGAAATAGATTCTTACGGCATCCGCTATCTCTTGCTCACTGACTGAAATGATGCGTTCAGCGCCGTGGCTGTAAATATCAAGCGCCTCTTGGACTGGTACACGAACCGCCATACCGTCTGCGAAAGTTGCAGCCTGGTTGGTTTCAATCAGTTTTCCCTGCTCAAATGACAGTTTAGCCGTTTGCGCCTCAGATGAAACTATGCCGACAATTTTGGTGTTTAAACCCAATGCATCCCGGGCAAGGATTGTCCCGCAAATACCGGAACCACACCCAATGGGCACATATACGGTATCCAGGTGGGGGGCGGCGTAAAACAACTCTAATGCGTAAGTCGCAACACCTCGTACTAATTCACTATGAAAGGAGGGGACCAAATGCCAACCATTTGCCTCAGCTTTTGCAGTTGCTTCCAGCCTGGCTTCATCAAAATCACTTCCAAATTCCACGAGATTTGCACCGAACGCTCTCATGGCGGCGTTTTTTTCACTGGAATTTCCGAATGGTACATAAATATTTGTCTGTAAGCCGACTCTGGTTGCTGCCATAGATTGAGATTGTCCGTGATTACCCCGGGTTGCGGTGGCAATTGCCTTAGCATCAGGATATTGACGCTT
>JAAENI010000643.1 GCA_024224595.1 Hyphomicrobiales bacterium | reverse complement strand
TGGCGTGGTCAGGGTGGATCATCAAGGCTGTTACGCGATACTAAGCGTGGTTATATCGATAGCTTTGATCAATACATAGTGGATCTGAATACGATAATGGAAGAAATTGTTCTCCCAGATTGTCCGGGTCCCCATTACATATTAGCGCATTCCACAGGTTCACTGATCGCATTGCTTGCTGCTCCGGGATTTGGCAATCGCATCCGACGAATGGTTCTTAGTGCACCATTGCTAAAACTTGGCGAAACTGGATATTCGCAAGATACTCTGAAATTTTTTTTAGGATTACTAACGACAATTGGTTTGGGTGAAATTTATTTACCGGGTAGTATAGATCCTGGTCAACAACCCTTCATTGGCAATAAACTAACCAGTGATCCGGAACGCTTCAAGCGTAGTCAGAACTTCGCCAAAGCTTATCCGGAATTGGTTATCGGTGGACCGACTGCAACATGGTTGTTTGCCGCAATTAAGGCCATGGAGTGCCTTGATGATCCTGAATATCACGGTCATATTACTATCCCGACGTTGTTGATTTGTGCCGGCAGTGACCAGATTGTTAATTCGCGGGCAATCGAACAATTGGGTAGACGTCTTCGTTCTGGTTCTGCTTTGACGATTGACGGAGCCAGACATGAATTATTTCATGAACGCGATACTTACCGCGAGCAGTTATTGTCCGCCTTCGAGGCATTTATACCTGGAACGGAGTTGGTTTAACGGCTGTTTATTCGGTAAAACAGATCAAAATTTCCAGCAGAACCTGTTGCAGACTGTTAGTTCCTTCGGGGTTTTTGTTCAAATCAGCAGGCATACACTTAATTTGAATTCAACAGTTCGATGGCTTGTTGATGGATGTCAATGTTGCCCGCTGCCAGAATTTGGCCACCTTGCGCTGCAGAATTGCCCTGCCAATCTGTTACCCTGCCACCGGAATTCTCAATAATGGGGATCAGAGCAGCGATATCGTAGATGAATAATTTCGATTCAATGACCAGATCGACCTGACCCGATGCTACCATGACATAGGCGTAACAATCGGTACCATATCGGCTCAATTTGCAGGCATCTTCCACGCGTTCAAAAGCCTCAAGTTCGTCCTCCATAAACAACTTTGGTGATGTAGTCAGCAACAGACAGTCACTGATTGATTGAGTATTGCTGCTGTGAATATCTTTTGATTTATTCATGTGAACGAGTTTGGATTGCGAACCGTCGCTCAAATATCGTTCACCAGTAAATGGCTGGTGCATTATTCCAGCTATGGGAACACCGTTTTCATAAAGTCCAATTAATGTACCCCAGAGCGGCAGTCCTGAAATAAATGAACGAGTGCCGTCAATCGGATCTATAATCCAGCAGAATCGCGCATCAATATTCTCCTCGCCAAACTCTTCTCCCAGAATGCCGTGATCGGGATAGTTTTTTTTAATCAGTTCTCTTATCACTTTTTCGGCGGCTTTATCAGCCAATGTTACCGGGTCAAAGCTGCTGACGCCTTTGATTTCATCCTTATTTACAATATCCATTGGCTGGCGAAACAATCTCATAGTCTCGGCAGAGGCAGCATCGCACAATTGGTGTAAAAAAGGCTCAAGTTCGCCCATCAAAATTCCCTCAAAATCAAACGGAAATTCCCAACGATAACTGGTTGGATATTACTCGGCAGCCAATGAATATTGATCTTCCCGCCCTTCAAAACAACTGATTATCAAACGGTTCACATATTCTTCAAGGTCATCGCAGAGTTTGTAAAAATTGGAATTGGGTGTCATGTGCACTTCGTCCATATATAAATTGCGATTTATTTCGATCTGAATCGCATGCAAACCATCGTTCGGGCGTCCGTAATGTTCAGTAATGAATCCACCAGCATAGGGCTTATTTATCGTAACCCGATATCCTAACGAACGCAATATACGACTGGAGGAATGGACAAATTCTGCTGCTGCACTGGTTCCGTAACGATCACCAATTACAAAATCCGGGCGGGGATTTTGATAATAATTGTCCTTTGGTGATGGCATTGAATGACAATCAACGAGTAATGCATAACCATATTTCGAATGTGTCTTTGCCAATAATTTGCGTAAAGCGTCATGGTAGGGATGATAAATCTGTTCAATACGGGACAAGACCTCATCGACGTTCAGTTTGTCGCGGTATATTTCCTGTTGTTCTGCTACTATTCGGGCGATAGTTCCCAGTCCGCCTGCCACCCGAATTGATTTTGTATTGGTAAATGACGGTAATTCACCTGTAAACATTCCAGGGTCAAGCTCATAGGGCTCTCGATTGATATCAAGATAGGCTCGGGCAAAGTTGGCTTGCATTAGGGGCATGCCATTTTCAACAACTTTGGCGAACAGTTCTTCCACCATAAAATCTTCAGACTGGCGGATAGAATGGCTGTCCAGCAATGATGATTGAACAAAAGAATGGGGGTAATAGCTGCCGCTGTGAGGGGAATTGAATACGAACGGTGCCGACTGGTATTCCGGTTCCAGCAAATCGAAGGGCGCTGGTCTGAATTTCCCAGTAATATTTAATTTTTGCAATCGTTTGTCCCGAGTTATTCCCGCTAATCAATACAAATTATTAAGATTCTGTTCAAGAATACACAACAGGGTTTGACGGGTCATATTTTGATGCTTATTGGGACAAATCAAGTGCCGCAGGCTGGTTGCCTTCAAACTTGATTTGTCCCAATAAGCACCAAAATATGGCCCGCCCATTAGGTTT
>JAAENI010000642.1 GCA_024224595.1 Hyphomicrobiales bacterium | reverse complement strand
GCTTTCCGAATTCTTTGGAGATCTCCTCCAGGCCGGCGACATCGATCCTCACCCCATTCTGTTCGATTGTCGACAGCACTTCAGCTGTAGGCATCTCAACATATTGATAGGTTCTCAGCATGTGAGTCTGCTCCAGCTGTTTTAGCAAATGGGTGGCCAGCTGACCCATCACGCCTGTATTTTCACAATAAGCCAGATAATAATTCGATTTTGACTCAATAACATGTTGGTCTTCTGATGGCTTTTGCTTTTTAGTCTGGATAAAGTAGTGCGGAAAATAGTGCAATTGACGGGAAATTATCGCTTCCAGGCTAAAATCCCTTTCATTTGATTCAACCAGATGGGCGGCAAGCATCACATCCACAATAGCCTTGCCCGTGCGTATGCCACGTGGGGCAAGCAGCTGCAGGAGATGTTTCCAGTTGTAGACGATTTTTTGAATATCGGCGGATGCCAGCAACGCCTTTAATTTTTCAAAGATCAAGGATTGATGTTGCTCAAAAGCAGGGTCATCAAGTGACATGAACCAAGCCTGGGCGTAGTCCACGGCAAACACCAGGCCTTCAATTTCACCGCCGATAAAGCGATCCCCTTTCTTGATCATATCAAGGCAGATGCGTTTCAATTCTGCTGCTGAATGGATGAGCGATTTAAACCGATCGATGGAATCCACAAGATACGGCT